>QKCE01000130.1 GCA_003245785.1 Spirochaetales bacterium
AAAACCATCTCGCCACGGTGATCCGGGAGGGCAACCATTCGCCCATCGAATGGAAACTTCTCCACGTTATGGGGGCGAAATCCGAGGCCTCCAGGAATTTCGGCTTTCCCGTCGCCGATACCATCGGGGAGCTTTTCGGTCAAATCTGCGCGATGAGCGATTTCCCCCGCAAATACACGGCCTACGAGCACCTTGCCCGGAACCGCGCGAACCGCCGCGACGGACCCTTGCGGGGGATCGGGATCGTATGCGGTTATCAGGGAAACGGCTTTATCGACAAAGTCCCCGACCGGGTACAATATACGATGGAAGTCCGGATGGAAACCGACGGCAGCGTGACCGTAAAGACCGGGATAACCTCCCGGTCGATGAGGGACAGCTTCGCCGCCCAGGCGGCGGAGATTTTCGGCATTCAGGCCGCCCAGGTCAGGTTCGTCGAGGGTTCGACGGCGACGCAAAACCCCACGGGCCCGGAAACCCTTTCCAGCACCGTTTCCATCCTCGCGGGGCTTTTCGACAAATGCTGCCGCGTGATACAGCGGCAACGGTTCCGGGAACCGCTCCCCATAACGGCAAAGAAAACCTACCGGCCCGCGAGGGCCGACTCCTGGTCACGCGAGAACTTTTCGGGCAACCCCTTCGTGTCCACGACCCCGGGAGCCTGCGCCATAGAGGTAGAGCTGGATCCCGTGACTTACGAAACCTCCATCCGGGGCGTGTGGATCGCCTGCGACGCGGGAAAGCTCTACAGCAAGCGGCGAGCCCGCTCCGAACTCGTCAGGAACGCCCACGTGGCGCTTTCGCGTATCCTGTGCGAGCGAATCGCGGTTAAAGACGGCAGGTTCTCACCCGCCGACAGCGTGCAATACGATATGCTCACCACCGACCGCATGTGCGACGTCGAGGTACAGTTCCTGGACTCGAAAGCCGAACCGAGGGGTATCGGCACCCTCGCGCACAACCTGATTCCCGCGGCCTATGCCGCCGCGCTTGCCCAGATCATGCGAATGTCGGTAGGAAGGCTTCCCCTCGATCCCCAATACATTCATTCCCTGCTCGACCCGGTCGAGGGAGGAACCGAACCATGATCGTCAAATTTTCCCTCAATGGCAGCACGGTCTTCATCGACTCGAATCCCGGCGAACGGCTCGTACACATATTGCGTCGCCGTTACGGGCTTCTCGGCTCCAGGGAAGGATGCCTCTCGGGACGCTGCGGGTCATGCACCGTGCTCCTCAACGGAACCCCCGTGCCCTCCTGCGTAATCCCGATTTTCCAGGTTCACGACGCCGAGGTGACGACCATCGAGGGTTTCCGCGAGGATGAAGGCTACCCCGATATAGAGCGCGGCTTCCTCGAGGCCGGGGTAACCACCTGCGGGTATTGCGACGCGGGAAAGATACTTACCGCCCACGCGATACTTTCGGCGTTCCAGCGGCCCTCGAAAGAGGAAATCAAGGAGATGTACGGCGGCACCGTCTGCCGATGCACCAATATCGACGACCTCGTCGCGGGCGTTAAAAACGCGGCGCTCATCCGGAGAAAGAGGCACCATGGTTAACCAGGGAACGACCATTTACCCCGTATCGAGCGTCGCGGAGGTCCTGAGCATTTTACGCAACGTCCAGGGGGTAACCATCGTCGCCGGGGGCACCGAGCTGGCGCGGCGCCAGACCGGCAGGACCCTACGGCTTCCGTCCCTCGTGTTGCCCCTCGCCCGGGTTCCGGAGCTGAGCACCGTCACGAAAACCGAGAGGTACATCGAGTTCGGCCCGAGCGTCACCCTCGACGCGATTCTCCAGTTGGGCCCGAAAAACCTGCCGGAGGCGCTCCATGACGCGGTCAGGAGCGTCGCGAATCCCGGTATCAGGGCACTCGGAACCATCGGCGGGAACATCGCCGCCAAGGGCCACAGGCTCACGACCTTCGCTCCCCTTCTCGCCCTGGACGCGAGGCTCTAAATCCGCAGCCCTACCGACGCGGTTTGGGTTCCCATGAACCGTTACTTCTCGAACACCGGCAAGGCGCACCATGAGCGCCGGGAATTCATCTCGAAAATCCGGGTGCCGACGGACCAATGGGACTATTCGGTTTTCAGGAGGATAGGGAGCGCGGGGCTCATCTCGAGCCATACGGCGAGTTTCGTGTTTCTCGTGAAGCTGCAGAAAAATATCCTTTCGGACATCAGGGTAGCGTGGGGGGGCTCCTACTTCTTCAGGAACCGGGAATTCGAGAATATCCTGATCGGCCGAAGCCTCCCGATACCGGCAAAGGACCGGGACAGCGTGACGGAGAAGGCCGACGACTTCTTCCCGACCGACCTCTTCCCCCCGTCCTACGAGCGAACCTGCTTTTTCAATCTCCTGCGGGAGTCCCTCACGTCCCTGACCTAGCACCCCTTACAGGATAAGCATCGAATCCCCGTAGGAAAAGAACCGGTAGCGCTCTTCCACCGCGTGGCGGTACGCCCCGAGGATTCGCTCCTTCCCGGCGAAGGCCGATACCAGCATGAGCAGGGTCGACTCGGGGGTATGGAAGTTCGTGAACATGCGGTCCACCGCTCGAAAACGGTAACCGGGATAAATGAAGATGCTCGTCGCCCCGTCGCCGGGTACCAAGGCTTCCCGTTCCCGGTCCCAGGCCGATTCCAGGGTGCGGACGCTCGTGGTGCCCACGGCGAGCACGGGCCGCCCTTCCCGCTTCGCCCGGTTCACCCGTTCCGCGGTCTCGTCCGGAACCGTGTATATTTCCTCGTGCATCGCGTGGTCTTCCAGATTCTCCGCCCTCACCGGCAAGAAGGTACCGAGCCCCACGTGCAGGGTAACCTCGGCCCGTTCCACTCCCCTCGCCTCGAGCCGCGAAAGAATCTCCGGGGTGAAATGGAGGCCCGCCGTCGGGGCCGCGACCGAGCCCGTCTCGGAGGCGTACACGGTCTGGTAGCGGCTTTTGTCCTCGAGCTCGTCCTCCCGCCGGATATAGGGCGGCAGGGGCAGGTGGCCGTGGACGTCGAGCCAGGCGTCGTCGATCGGGCGGTCGAACCGGAGGAGCCGGAATTCCGTGCCCGCGAGTCCCGCGCCGGACGCGCCGGGCCGGTCCGCGACGATCCGCGCCCGGGTGCCGTCGTCGAAGGCGTAGGCCCTGCCGGGCTTGTGGCGTTTCGCGTTCCTGGCCATCGCCTTCCAGAGGGTGCCCGGAAGGCGCTCGGACGCCCCGGCGTCGGGATCGTCCGCCTCGGATTCCGACGCGCGGGAAATAAGCAAAAACTCGGCGCGGTTACCGCTCGATTCGGCGACGGCGAATACGCGCGCGTGCCGCACCCTGGAATTGTTGAACACGAGAAGCGTGCCGGGTTCCACCAGTTCCGGGAGTTCCGAAAAAAGCCGGTCACCGATCGCTCCGGTCGCCCGGTCGAGGGTCATAAGTCGGTCCGCTCCCCGCTCGGGGCAGGGTTTTTGGGCTATCAGCCCCTCGGGAAGCTCAAAATAAAAGTCTTTCGTTCGCATCGTTCCTGGGATCCTGTCCGTATTTTCGTTCCATGCCGAGATGGGCGTAGGCGCGGTCGGTCACCATGCGGCCCCTCGGGGTGCGCTGAAGGAGGCCGCTCTGGATGAGATAGGGCTCGTAATAGTCCTCGAGGGTATCGAGGGCCTCGCCGACCGAGATCGCGAGGGTTTCGGCGCCCACCGGGCCGCCCCCGAAATTTTCTATGATGGAAGCGAGGATTTCACGGTCGTATTTCTCGAGCCCGAGGGCGTCGATATCAAGGCTCTTGAGGCCGTCGGCGATGACCCGCTCGTCGATCGAGCCGTCTCCGAGAACCTGGGCGTAATCGCGCATGCGCCGGAGCAGGCGGTTCGCGACCCGTGGGGTTCCCCGGGAACATCGCGCGAGGGCGAGCGCCGCGGGCTTGCCGATCTCTACCCCGAGAATCCCGGCTGACCGGAGGATGATCGAGGCGAGCTCCTCGTTCGCGTAATAGGCGAAGCGCTGCACGATGCCGAAGCGGCTGATGAGCGGGCTCGACACCATGCCGGCCCGGGTCGTCGCGCCGATGAGCGTAAAGGGGGGGATCGGGATCCGGACCGTCCGGGCGCTCGGGCCCTGCCCTATGATCCAGTCGAGCTCGTAGTCTTCCATCGCGATATAGAGCATTTCCTCGATCGCGGGCTTCAGCCGGTGTATCTCGTCGATGAAAAAGACCGTCCGCTCGGTGACCGTCGTGAGGATGCCCGCGAGGTCTTTCGGCTTGTCGAGGGCCGGCGCGCTGGTGACCTTGAAATCGACGCCAAGCTCGTTCGCCGTGATCTGCGCGAGGGTCGTCTTCCCGAGGCCGGGCGGGCCAATGAGAAATACGTGGTCCAGGCTCTCTCCCCGGTCGCGGGCGGCGTCGATGAAGACCGCGAGGTTGCTTTTTATCTGTTCCTGCCCGAGGAAATCCGAGAGGAGCCGGGGCCTCAGGGCCCGATCCCGTTCGTCCCCCGGAAGGCTACCCGCCCGCACGAGGCTGTCGGCGCGTTCGTCCATACGCTTAACGGTCCTCCACTTACGAGCTGAGCGCGACGATGGCGCGCCGGAATATTTCCTTTTCGGCCGACTCCCGATCCGAAGGCGATCCCGTGGCGGTTCCCGAGGGGCCGAAATCCTTCGCGATTCCTTCCACGATTTCCGCCGCGCGCCGCCGGTCGAACCCCATGTCGGCGAGGGCCTGCACGATATCGTCGTGGGCGCCGGGGGCTTCCCGTTTCCCGGCAGAGCCGGAAGGCAGGCTCGTGAGCTTTCCCTTGAGTGCCAGGATCATTTTCTGTGCGGTCTTTTTCCCGATTCCGGGGGCGTGTTCCAGGGCGTTTACGTCCTCGCTTTCAAGGGCCGCCTCGAGGGCTTCGCCCGGAATGCTGGAGAGTATCTTGATTGCTTGCTTGGGGCCGATTCCGTCGACCTTCATGAGATCGAGGAAGAGATTCCGCTGGGCGGGGGTAGCGAAGCCGAAGAGGCGCATGGAATCCTCGCGATGGTAGAGCCAGGTATAGACCCGGGCCGTATCCCCCAAGTGCCCGAAGGCGTCTAGGTCGAACTCGGGGACCATGAAGTCCCACTCGATGCCGTTGGCCTCGAGATAAAGGGAAAGTATATGCTTGCCCGTGATGGTACCGGTTATGCTGTTGAACATCGGCCTATTATCCGGCTTTTTCGCCTAAATGGCAAGGCGAGCCGTATTGATGCGGGTAATCGCGGCGGCTAACGCGTCGGCGGCGTGATCGGGTTTGGGCACCTCGGGAAGCCCCAAAAGAAGCTTTACCGCCTGCTGTACCTGGTTCTTGTCCGCCCGCGCCACCCCGACCACGGCCTGCTTTATGCCGTGGGGCGTATATTCCCCGAGCTCTATGCCCCGGAGCGACAGGGCCAGGGTTACCACGCCCCGGGCTTCCGCGACGCCCATGGCGCTCGACACGTTTTTCGCGAAATAAAGGGTTTCCATGCCGGCGGCCACGGGTTTCCATTCGTCGAGGACCTCGTTTATCCCCCGGAATATCATGAGGAGCCGCTCCTGATGGGGGAGCTTCGCGGGGGTGGACACGATACCGTGGGCATGGTATTTCATGCGGTTTCCGTATTTTTCGACGATGCCCCACCCCGTCGAAGCGAGACCCGGGTCAATTCCGATGCAAATTTCGCGCGTCATGTGGCGAGACTATAGCACGAAGCGGCGATCCATGCCATGGGCATAAAAAAACCGCCCTGCACGGCGAGGTGCGGACGGTTTTCCGTTCGGGGCTTCCCGGTGCGCTGACCGGGCGCGGGGGCTTATTCGGCCTCGAAACCCTCGGGAATATCGAGGTTGGTGTAGACGTTCTGGACGTCATCGTCTTCCTCGAGCTTGTCGACGAGCTTGAGCACCTTGCGGGTGGTCTCGTTGTCGAGGGTGCTGTAGGTATCGGGCACCATGGAAATTTCAGCGGAGAGGGACTCGAAGCCCTTCGCCTGGAGGGCTTCCAGAACGGCTTCGAAGGCGGTCGGGTCGGTGGTCACGGAGATAACCCCGTCGTCGTTCGCCACGTCGTCGGCGCCGGACTCGAGGCCCACTTCCATGATGGTGTCTTCGTCGGCGGTTTCCGCGTCGTACTCGATCACGCCCTTGCGGTTGAACATGTAGGCCACGGAACCGGTGGCGCCGAGGTTGCCCCCGTTCTTCGAGAAGAGGTTGCGTACGTTGGCCGCGGCGCGGTTCTTGTTGTCGGTGAGCACTTCGACCAGGATCGCGACGCCGCCGGGACCGTAGCCTTCGTAGAGGAGTTCCTCGAAGGTCGAGGCGCCGAGTTCGCCGGTACCCTTCTTGATCGCGCGCTCGATGTTGTCCTTCGGCATGTTCGCGGCGCGGGCCTTGAGCATCGCGGTGCGGAGGCGGGGATTGGAGTTCGGATCGCCGCCGCCCATGCGGGCCGCGATGGAGATTTCCTTGATGAACTTGGTAAAGAGCTGGCCGCGCTTCGCGTCGGCGGCTCCCTTAGCGTGCTTTATTGTCGCCCATTTACTATGTCCTGACATCTATGTCTCCTTAATTGAATATATGGTGATTCGGTCAATACTAACGAATAAAAAAAAGCATGTCAAGGCGCGAAAAAGGGGCGATTTCCCGCGGGAAACGCCCTCCTCTTCGTGTCGACATGCTTTTCGGGCCGGAATCGGGATAATCCGGGCCCGTAACCCCTGAAGGATCAGAAGCGGTTGGTTTGGCTTCCTTTCGCGAGCAGGGTCATGACCTGATTCTCGTACCACTGGGCCGTGTAGGGGAAATGACCTTTCACGATCGGCTTCATGCGCGCGTCGAGAATATCCTTACAGGGCTCGCATACGTCGTATTCGCGTATGTGATAGTAGTTGTGCTCAACTACCGGGGATTCGATTTCTTTCTTGCAAATATCGCAGTACAGACTTTTCATCGGCGACTCCTTGATACAATACCTTCAGAAAATCTTTATTGATAAATCATAGCGCATCGAAACGCGTTTGTCGAGCGGGTTTTTCTCCTTGACAAGCGGGTCCCGGGCCGTGCATGCTTTTTCCATGAACGCACAAAGCTTCACCGTCGACGGCGTCGAATGGTCCCCTTCCAGGCCCATGATCGTCGCCGAGATCGGTACCGGCCACGGTGGCGACCGGGCGCGGGCCATCGAGCTCGTCGACGCGGCGGCCGAATCCGGCGCGGATTGCGCGAAATTCCAAATCGTCTACGCCGACGAAATACTCCATCCAGACACGGGCTTCGTCAACCTTCCGGGAGGGCCCGTCCGGCTTTACGACCGTTTCCGGGAACTGGAGGTCGATCCTACCTTCTATGCCGACGTGGCGGCGTATTGCCGGAAGCGTGGCGTGGGCTTCCTCTGCTCTCCCTTCGGCCTCAAGAGCGCCCGGGAATTACGCGCGCTCGCCCCGGCCTTCGTCAAGATCGCCTCGCCGGAGCTCAACCATTTTCCCCTGCTCGCCGAGGTAGCCTCCTACGGGGTTCCCCTGGTCCTTTCCTCCGGGGTATCCCGCCTGGCCGATATCGAGCGGGCCCTGGAGGCCACGGAAGCGGCCCCGGGACGCGTCTTGCTCCATTGCGTGACGAGCTACCCCGCCCCGGAAGCCGATTACAACCTTCGGGTTCTCCGCGGTCTTACGTCCATTTTCGGCCTCCCAGTGGGGGTAAGCGACCACTCCCTGGACCCTGCCCTCGTGCCGCTTCTCGCCGTGGGCGAAGGGGCCGCGATGATAGAAAAGCACATTTGCCTTTCCCGCTCGGACCCCGGGCTCGACGATCCCGTGGCGCTTCCCCCCGATCAATTCGCCGAAATGACCCGGTCGGTTCGTTCGGTGGCGGGAAAGGAATACGGGGAAATACGGCGTTTCGCCGAGGCGGAATACGGGAAGGACAGGGTCATGGCCGCCCTCGGGGACGGCGTAAAGCGGCTCGCCCCCTCGGAGCGGGCGAATTACGGGAGGACGAACCGCTCGCTTCATTACATGAGGGACCTTGAAAGGGGACACGCGTTGGAGACGGGGGATATCGCCGTCTTGCGGACGGAAAAGATACTCAGCCCGGGCATCGGGCCCGAGCATCTGGAAGCGCTCATCGGGGCGAGACTCGAACGGGACGCCGCGAACGGCGCCGGGGTAGCCTGGGAGGATTTCTTCAGTCGATCATCTCGGCGATGAGCCTCAGGCCCTCCAGGGTCAGCATGGGGTCTACGCGGTCGAATATTTTCGTAAAGGGCGAGAGGACGGCCGAAAGCCCGCCGGTCGCGACCACCGGGGCCTCCCGTCCGGTGCGGCTCTCGAAATCGGGCCGATACTCGGCGCGAAGGTCAGCGCGAATCCTCTCCACGAGCGATTCTATGAGTCCCTGATACCCGAGCACGACGCCGGCCTGTATCGAATGGATGGTGTTCGTCCCGAGGCTTGAGGGGGGCATGACGAGGGGTACCGAGGGAAGCTGCGCGGTATCCCGGAAGTGGGCGTTCAGGGCGGTCCCGAGGCCCGGGGCTATCGCCACGCCGCGGATGTCCCCCGAGTCGCCA
>QKCE01000104.1 GCA_003245785.1 Spirochaetales bacterium
GATCCGAAAAATCAAAGGAGCCAAATGATGGGAAAGCTTTTCTGCATCAATACCATAAGCAACTTCAAGGATATCATCTTCGATCCCTTCGGGAAGCCGTTCATGGAGGCGAATCCGGACGTCGAGATATTCAATATCGTGGACGATACCCTTCTCAGGGAAACCGTCGCGAACGGCGGGGTGACCGGATCGACCCTCCGCCGCGTCTACAATTACGCGACCGCCGCGGTAGAGGCCGGGGCGGATTGCATCATGGGTACCTGCACGTCGGTCAACGCCGCGGCGAAGTACCTGCGGCCGTTACTCCCGGTGCCCTACATGAATATCGACGAACCCGTGGCCCGGGAAGCGGTGAAGGCGGGGACCAGGATAGGCGTCCTCGCTACCCTTCCGACCAGCCCCAAGGCGATCATCCGCCTATTGGAGGAATCCGCCGCCGCGAACGGCAAGGAACTCTCGATAACCACTCGGGTGGCGCAGGGAGCCTTTGACGTTCTCTGCTCGGGCGACCGGGCCAAACACGACGAGATGGTGAACGAGAACCTCTACGCCCTGGCGAAGGAGGTCGATATCGTGGTTTTCGCCCAGATCTCGATGAGCCTGCTAAGGCACGAGCCCGTCGCCGTGCCGGTTTTCAAGATCGGCGAATCGGGGTATCTCGAGGCAAAGCGGCTGATGGACGAAAGGATCGCCGGAAGGGCGTAAGGAGAATCCCCGAAATGGAAAGAAACGAACTCATCGCCTCCCTGAAGGCGACCGCCGTCGAGATGCGGAAGACGGCGCTCACGATGATACACGCCGCCCAGTCGGGCCATCCGGGCGGATCGCTGTCCGCCGCGGACATCATGACCGCGTTGTATTTCAGCGAAATGAACGTGCGGCCGGAGGAGCCGAAGTGGGCCGACAGGGACCGTTTCGTGCTTTCGAAGGGCCACGTATGCCCGATCCAGTACTCCGCCCTCTCGCTACGCGGGTTTATACCTTCCGAATGCGTATTCACCCTGCGCAAGCACGGATCGATATTGCAGGGCCATCCCGACATGAAATGCTGCTCCGGAATCGATATCAGCACGGGATCCCTCGGCCAGGGCTTTTCCTGCGCGGTCGGCATGGCTCTCGCCGGGAAGCGCGACGGGAAGGGTTACAAGACGTATTGCCTGGTGGGCGACGGGGAATGCAACGAGGGCCAGATTTGGGAGGCCGCGCAGACGGCCTCGAAATACCGCCTGGACGGCCTTACGGTCATCGTCGACAACAATAACCTGCAAAACGACGGCTCCTGCGACGATATCATGCCCACGGGAGACCTCGGGGCGAAGTTCGCGGCCTTCGGGTTCGACGTATTCCCCTGCGACGGGCACGATATGGGCGACCTGCTCGCCGCTTTCGACGGGGTCCGCGCGTCGAGGGGGAACGGGAAACCGAAATGCGTCGTCGCGAAGACGGTGAAAGGCCGGGGCGTGTCGTTCATGGAAAACGTGGCGGGATGGCACGGCATGGCCCCAAACGACGAGCAATACAGGCAGGCGATCGCCGAGATCGAGGGAGGTCTCAAATGAACGGAAAGGCAACCAGGGACGCCTACGGCGAAACCATACTCGAGCTGGGCAGGGAAAACCCCGACGTATTCGTGGTGGATTGCGATATCGGGAAATCGTGCAAGACCGTGGAGTTCGCGAAGGAACTCCCGAACCAGCACGTAAACGTCGGCATCGCGGAGCAGAACGCCGCGGGCGTCGCGGCCGGCCTCGCGACCTGCGGGAAGCTTCCTTTCGTCACCACTTACGCCGTATTCGGTTCCATGCGCATGGTAGAGCAAATCAGGCAGGAAATCTGCTATCCCAAACTGAACGTGAAGATCGCGTGCTCCCACGGGGGTCTCACGCCGGCGAACGACGGCGCTTCCCATCAGAGCATAGAGGACATGGGGATCCTGCGCACCATCCCGAACATGTCCGTAGTCATGCCGGCGGATTACCATTCGGCGAAAAAGCTCATCCGGAAAGCCGCCGAATGGCAAGGACCCCTGTACCTTCGCTTTACCCGCGATCCCATCCCGTTCATGTACGACGAATCGGCGGAATTCGAGATCGGAAAGGCCGTCGAGTACCGGAAGGGCACCGACGTGACGATTATCTCCAACGGCGACATGCTCTCGGTCTGCGCGAAGGCCTGCGAGGAACTCGAACGGGCGGGCGTTTCGGCGTGCCTCCTCGACATGCATACCGTCAAGCCGATCGACCGAGATGCCGTTCTCGCGGCGATAGAGCGCAACGGCCGTATCGTGACCGTGGAAGACCACAATATACTGAACGGGCTCGGGTCGGCGGTATCCGAGATAGTGGCGGAACGCGGGAAGGGGATCGTGCGCCGGATCGGCGTCCAGGACCGTTTCGGCGAGAGCGCCCCGTACGAGACGTTGCTCGAAATGAACGGCATGACGGCGGAAAACATCGCCAAAACCGCGGCCGAACTCTTCAACGGGGCGGTATGAGCCTCGGGCGCGCCGGACGCCTCGCCGCAGGGGAAACCCGGGCGGGGGCTGCCCGGCGGCCCTTCGCGGGCGGCTTGTCCCCGCCAGATATTTTGGGAGGCAATCGATGATACGACACGTAGTGTGCTTTAAGCTCAAGGACCCGAGCGATTCCGCCCTCGCGGAGGCGAGGTCCGTCCTGCTCTCGATGAAGGGTAAGGTTCCCCAGTTGCGCGATATCGAGGTGGGCATCGACCTTGTCCGGAGCGAGCGGTCTTATGATATAATCCTTTCGGCGACGTTCGATTCCCTCGGGGATCTTGAACTGTACCAGCGGGACCCGTACCATTGCGGCACGGTGAAAAGGCATATGCACGCGGCGAGGGAATCCTCCGTCGCCGTAGATTACGAGATAAGCTGAGGAGTCTTTCGATGGCCGGTAAAGGGTTTGATTTTTCGCGTCTGCACGCGTTCGATTCGACGCTCCGCGACGGGGCGCAGGGAGAGGGCATAAGCTTTTCGGTTCAGGACAAACTCGGCATCGCTCGCGCCCTGGACGAACTAGGCGTCGATTTCATCGAGGCGGGGAATCCCGGTTCCAACGCCAAGGATCTCGAGTTTTTCCGGGTCGCGAAGCACCTTCGCCTGAATACGGCGAAACTCGTCGCCTTCGGCTCGACCAGGCGCAAGGAAACCCGCGCGGCCGACGACGCGAACGTGCGCAGCCTGCTCCTCGCCGATACCGATTTCGTGGCGATATTCGGGAAGTCCTGGGACTTTCACGTAACCGAAATCCTCAAGGCCTCCCTCGAGGAAAACCTCGCCATGATTCGCGACACCGTCGAATTCCTCGTTTCCGAGGGAAAAACGGTAATCTACGACGCCGAGCATTTCTTCGACGGCTACGCCGAGAACCCCGAATACGCCATGGCGTCCCTGCGCGCGGCGGCCGACGGGGGCGCATCTTCCCTCGTCCTGTGCGACACGAACGGCGGCGCCCCGCTCGAGGCTTTCGGGAGCCTCTCCTCCCTCGTGCTTTCCGAATTCGGGGTTCCCGTCGGGATCCATTGCCATAACGATACCGGGCTCGCCGTCGCAGGTTCCCTCCTCGCGGTCGACGCCGGCGCCACGCAGGTGCAGGGAACCCTCCTGGGGTTCGGCGAGCGCACGGGAAACGCGAACCTTTCGTCGATCATCGCGAATCTCGAACTCAAACGGGGGCTTCGGTGCATACCCGAGGGAAGGATCGCCTCCCTGACCCGCCTCTGCCGCACGGTCGCGGAGATATCCAACATACCGCTCGACGACGGCATGCCCTTCGTGGGAAGCCACGCGTTCGCGCACAAGGCGGGCATGCATATCGACGCCGTTACCAAGAACAGCCGGTCCTGCGAGCATATTCCCCCGGAATCGGTCGGGAACGAGCGCACCTTCCTCATGAGCGAGGTCGCGGGGCGCACCATGGTGCTCGAGAGGCTGAGGCGTTTCGATCCCGCGGTCGGAAAGGACAGCCCGATCGCCGCGAAGGTCGTTTCGGTCATGAAGGAACGGGAGCTCGAGGGATTTCAGTACGAGGGCGCGGACGCGAGTTTCGAGCTGCTCGTGAGGAAAAATATCGGCAAATACCGCCCCTTTTTCGGGCTCGGCTATTTCAAGATCATCGCCGAACAGGCCCGGGACCCGGATTCGCCCCGCGCGTTCGCCCAGATTAAAATATCGGTGGAAGGGGAAGAGCATATTTCGGCCGCCGAGGGCGACGGGCCGGTACACGCGCTCGACGGCGCCCTGAGGGACGCCCTGGTGCGGTTCTATCCCGCGGTCGCGAGGATTCGGCTCACCGATTACAAGGTGCGCGTGCTGGATTCGGGAAGCGGCACGGCGGCGAAGGTCCGCGTCCTGATCGAGTCGACGGACGGCGAGGAAATTTGGTCGACAGTGGGCGTATCTACCGATTTGATCGAGTCGTCGTGGATGGCCCTGGTCGATTCCTTCGAATACCGATTGCTTCGCGACGCGGAAAGCCGGGTGATAGGTTAACCCGGGTTCGAGGAATCCTTGGGCGCGCGGGACTTAAATTAAGTTTCTTTCGCGATTGAATGCAAAATTATTGCCTTATAAATGCCCGTAGTGTATTCTGTCGGCATGGAATGGGATTTATTCAAAATCGCGAACGGGGATAGGACGCCGAATCCCCCGTTTAGGACGTTACCGTCCCGCCCGAACAGGGGAGGGAACCCGTGACCACGTTAAAGGACGTCGCCGAGCTCGCTGGCGTTTCGATCAGCACCGTTTCCCGGGTTTTGTCCAATTCCGGGAAGATTAGCGGGGAGACCAGGGACAGGGTTCTCAACGTCGCGAACGAATTGATGTTCAAGAAAGGCGCGGTTCTCAATTCCATCGACGCGCGTTCCTATACCATCGGCTTGATTCTGCCCGACCACGGGGAGTTTTTCCACGATGACCCCGGTACTTCCTTCGAGGTGCGCTCGTTACGCGATTCCTTCGAGAAAAATTCCCACCGGTGTTCCCTTTTTTTCTATCCCGTCGGCGATTCTACTTCCGCCGGGTTCCAGGACTGGGTAGATTCGCGCAAACCGGACGCCATCGTGCTTTCCGACCCTCCTTCGGACGGGGTCCTGCTCGACGCCGTTATAGCCACCGGAATACCGTATCTGGTGGTAAACGGGAAAGTCCCGGGGCGGGAACACAGCATCGTGGATTTCAGGAACGAGTTCGCGATGAGGGATCTCGTTTCCCGGGCAATCGCCATGGGTCATCGGCGGTTCCTTGTCCTGACCGGGCCGGAGCGGCGGGCGGTGAGCCTCAATCGCCTGGATGGAGTCCGCTCGGCCCTGGGCTCTGCGGGTCTGTCCCTCGCGGATCAGCGGGTGGTCATGGGAGATTTCAGCATCGAGTCGGGTTACTCCCGGACAAAGGACGTTCTGACCGATTCGGTTCCGGATTTTACCTGCGTGATCGCGTTCAGCGATTATATCGCCCTTGGGGCGATCCGGGCCCTTCGCGAGCGGGGCCTTTCCGTCCCCTCGGACGTTTCGGTAACCGGCTTCGACGATATCGAAATCGCGAAATATTCCGAACCCCCGCTTACTACCGTATGCAGGTCCGCGAACGGGTATGCCGCGCTGGTAACGGAGGAGTTGCTCCGTGTAATCCGGTATAACGATGGACTCGATTTCGTAACCTTCTGGTTTACAACCCCCTTCGTGGCCCGGGAAAGTTTGGCGCCTCCGCAATGAAGAATTTGCGCAAACAAAACGGTGCAATATATTTTACTTAATAATGCAAAATATTTGCTTGACAGTTTGCATAGAGTGCCAGATACTACCACCATTGATTCCAATCAAAGGAGTGTGAGTATGAAGAAGCTCTTGTCCATTCTCGTTCTTGCGACCCTCGCGAACGTAATTTTCGCGGGCGGATCGGGCGATCAGGCAACGAAAAAAAAACCGGTCGAACTCTCGTTTTTCAGTTGGTATTCCACCGAAACCGATTCGTTCGAGGACGTATTGCTGAAGGACCTCGCCGAGCAGGCGCCGGGCGTTACCATCGAGATAGAGCCGGTAGTTTGGGATAAAATGCATTCCCTCCTGCAGGCGCGGATCGCGGGCGGAACCATGCCCGATCTCCTCGATTTCAAGGGCCAGGATATCTCGAAGTACGGATCGGCCGGGAATCTCCTTGACCTGACCGGTTCCCCGTGGCTCAAGGCGGTCCCCGAGGCCGCCCGCGAAAACCTGAAAGTGGGGGGAAAGGAATACGGCGTGCCCTATTCGGCGCTGTTCCAGGGCGTGCTGTACAACCGCGCCGTATTCGAGAAATACGGGCTCAAGCCGCCGGCTACCTACGACGAGCTGATGGCCGTCGCCAAGACGCTGAAGTCGAAGGGCGTCGTGCCTTTCGCGACCCACTTCGCCGATAACTGGAACATCGGGAATATCACGATGCAGTTCGCGATGAGCGAGGTATTCAGCGAGAACCCGGCATGGGGAACGGATCTCTACGCCGGCAAGGCCTCCTTCGAGAAGTCCGAGGGGTACAGAAGGGTTTTCGAGCACGTAAAAGACCTTTACGAGAATACCTGGAACGACACTTACCGGATCGATTTCACCGAGGCGACCAACCGCTTCGCCAAGGGCGAGGCCGCGATGTTCGTTACCGGCACCTGGATCAACAGGAACCTGAAGGAATTCCCCAGTTTCGATTACGGCATTTTCCCCTTCCCCGGAAAGAAGGCCGGGGCTCGGCTCATATTCGAACCCAACCATACCTGGGCCATCGCCGCCACCACCGCGAACCCCGACGCGGCAAAGGAAGTCCTGAAGGCGATCCTCGCGGACAAGGGGCTCGCGAAGACTTTCGTCGACGAGGCGGGCGCATACAGCCTCCTCCTCGGGGTAACCCCCAGCGAGCCCTATCCCTGCGACAGGGACATCGATTCGTTTAAGGCCGCGAACAGGATCGTCGACGTGAGCGTCGGAAACAACCAGATCAAGTGGGCGTACCAGGAAGAGTATTCCCGCTACATAACCGAATGGCTGTTGGGCAAGAAGACGCTCGACGAGGCCCTTTCCGCCGCAACCCTTTACAAAGCCCAAATCGCCCGGTAAGGGCGGGGAGGGCGGCCCGGGCCGGGAGCGGGCCGCCCGCCCTTTTCGCGCCTCGCCGTTACGAAGGAGTCTTTCCGTGCAATCGATCCAAGGTAGTCTGGAAGCGAAAAAGAACAGGATGTACCTGGCGCTGATCGCGCCATCCCTGGCGCTGTATATCCTCGGGGTAATCCTCCCGATCGCGATGGGATTCAGGATATCCCTGACGGATTGGAACGGCTTTACGCCGACCATGAATTACGTGGGGCTCGAAAACTATCGACGCATTCTTTCCGCGGGGCGCCTCGCGAATTCCTTCGGGTTCACCCTTTCCTTCGTCCTCGGGAACACGGTAATCCAGAACGCCGCCGCGCTCGGCTTCGCGCTCCTGATCAGCGCCGGGTTGCGGGGCCGGAATTTCATCAAGACAGTCATCTTCGTGCCCTGCCTCCTGAGCCCGATCCTCATCGGCTTCCTCTGGTCGAAGCTCCTGGGAACCGTATATCCCCAAATGCTCGGGGGAAAGCTCGCCTCGATCAGCCTGCTTACCGACCCGAAAACGGTTCTCGCCGGTTTGCTCCTCATCAACAATTGGCAATGGGTCGGGTACTGGATGCTCATTTACCTTGCCGCCCTTCAGGGAGTCCCGGAAGAGCTCTACGAATCGGCGCGGATGGAGGGCGCCCGCTTCTGGTATATCCTCGGGAAAATCACTGTCCCGATGATCATGCAGGCCATAACGATTTGCGTGGTCTCGATAACGATCGGCGGCTTCCAGGTATACGAATTGATCGTGACCGCGACGGGCGGAGGCCCGGGTTTCGCCTCGGAGTCGATCATCATGTACATCTATAACCTCGCGTTCTCGGCCGAGAAGGCGGCCTTCGCCTCGGCGAATTCGATGGTGTTCGTCGTTTTCCTGGCGGGGGTATCCATTATCCAGATTGCGCTGCTCCGCAAGAGGGAGGTCGAATCGTGATTCCAAAGAAAGCACGGGAACTTGCGGCGGGGGCCATCGCCTACGCGTTCCTCGCCGCCGTCATCGCCATGTATTTCCTCCCATTGGCGATGACGGTCATATATTCCTTCAAGACCAATCAGGAGATGCTCACCGGGAACGCGCTTTCGCTCCCGGCGCGGATACAATTCGCGAATTTCGCGAGCGCCTTCCGAAAGGTCGATTACCTTCGGTCCGTCTCGAACTCCCTGGCGATTACGGGACTGACCGTCGCCCTCGCGCTGTTCCTTTCCGGCCTCGCCGGTTACGGGATCACGCGGGGCAACGGGCGCCGCTTCTCGGCTTTGTACCTTTTTTTCATCCTGGGCTTGCTGGTCCCCTACCAGGCGATATTCGTGCCGACCTACCTGATCGGGTCGAAGTACGGGATGATCAACTCGAGGCTCGG
>QKCE01000307.1 GCA_003245785.1 Spirochaetales bacterium
CTCGAAAACCTTCTGGAAATTGCGCTTGAGAGTCCCGTGATCCGCGGTTTTTATGCCGAGCATCGCGTCCTTCTCGTATACCGAGGTGGTTACGTAGGCGGGTAGGGTGGCAAGGACGTCCCGGAGGGTAAAGCCGTCTCGGTAGCGGTCGGATTGGCCGGACACCTCGCACCAGATCCGGAAAAGGCCTTTCTTTCCGTTCCCGTCCCGGATGACCAGGAGCTTCAGGAGGGCGAAGACGGTGTTCAGGGGATCCCGCACCGCGGCTGGGTGGGTAATGTTTCCGCCGTTCGAGCCTTCGCCGAGGATTCGGACGATTTTACCTTCGGCCCGGAGCGCGCGGGCGAGATTCACCACGTTCGCCTCGCCGACCTCCGCGCGGGAAACCGAGGCGCCGAAGGCCCGGGCGATCTCCTCGATCCGGAGAGAGGTCGGGTCGTTGACGGCGACCGCGGCCCGTCCGGGAGCCTCGGCGTCGCGGTAGGCGAGGTGTGCCAGTTCGGCGATTACCGACAGGGCGAATACCTCCTGCGCCTCGAGCCGGAGCGCCTTTCCCTCCGACTCGTCCCAATATACGATATTCCCGCGGTCTCCGTCGCAATCGGGCACGTACCCGATCGCGGCGTTTCGCTCCGCGTCGGTTTTCCCTTCGCGGCGAAGCCGGGCGATCTCGGCGGCGCAAAAATCGAGGCTGGAGCCCTCCGGCACGATCCTGTGGGCGATTTCGCCCGGACGGCCATTGATGGAGGAGAGGGATACGCCGCAGGAGGCGAGGAAATCGCGGTCGATCGAGGCGGCCCTTGCGCTGCCGTTGAAATCGGCGACTATCGAAAGGGGAGCCCCCGCTTTCGCGAGGACGAGGGCCGAATCCCGCAGGCCCGCGAAAAACGCGTCCCTTCCCGGGGCCTCGGCCTCATCGGAAATGACGAGCCGGGTAAATTCCGCATAGGCCTCGAGCGCCTCTTGTTTATTCCGCCCAAGCCGACCGAGGGTCGCCTCAAGGGCGGCCGGGGCGCATGCGGCCATGAGGTTTCGGGCCGTCTCGGCGGCGTCGGGCTTCGCGAGGGCCTCGCGGTACGCGGCGATCAGGACCGCCGCGTCCTTGCCGTCGAGCACGCCGCCGTCGTCGAGGCCGAATTTGACGCCGTTGTGGCCGATCGGGTTATGGCTCGCGGAAACGTAGGCGAAGGCCCCGTAGGAGCGGGCATGGGCCATTATTTCGGGGGCTGCGGCGGTCCCGAGAAAGCATACGGAAAATCCTTTGGCGATGAAGGCGCGGCACATGGCGTCCGCGATTGCCGGACCGGTAGGGCGGGTGTCGTAACCCAGCACTATTTCCTTCGCCCCGGGGTTGCGCGAGGCGATCCAATCGGCGAAAACCGCCGCCATATGAACGGCAAGCGCCGCGTTGGCCTCGCCGATGGCGGGGTCGCGGTCTTCCTCCTCCCCGGAGGCGGCGAAGACCTTTCGCCAGCCCGAAGCGGAAAGAATCAGGGGTTTTAGCGCCGAGTCGAGGGCTTCCCGGGAGGGGAGGCCGGAAGAAAAGGGGACCGTTTCGGGGTTTCCGAGCGGGAATCCGGTCGCGGGATCGATATGGTTGCTCATTGGGTTCCTCCAAAGTTCGCTCCGGCGATACTATCACAAGCGGCGAGGTTGCGCAATGATGGTACAAGCGTTGTACAAACAGGAACTACAAAACCTCATGCGAAAATCATTCATAAATAATACCGGATTACTAGTATTTTTCGCGTATACATGCCGTTTTCATTGGCAGGAGAATCGTTTTTTTGTATATTTGTCGTACTACTACAAACATCATTCGGGAGCACGGGAGGCTCCGTTACGCATGAATAGAAGAATATATCTGGATTACAACGCGACGACGCCGATCGATCCCCGCGTTCGGGAGACTTTCGTAAAGGAACTCGATATCTTCGCGAACGGATCGAGCATGCACGAGGACGGCCGGGAGGTCGCGAAACATATTTATACCGCCCGCGAGCGGGTCGCGGGCCTGATCGGGGCCGATCCCGACGAGATCATCTTCACCTCGGGCGGTTCCGAGTCCAACAATACCGTGTTCAACACGATGGTCTCGCCGGCGCTCACCCAGACCACCCACCGCATGGAAGCCTGGGGCGGTCGAAAGACGGTAATCATCAGCGCCATCGAACATCCCTGCGTGCTGGAATCCGCCGCCCGGCTCGAAAACCTCGGCTATACCGTGCACCGCCTCCCCGTGGATCCCGAGGGCTTGGTCGACATGGCCCGCTATCGGGAGCTTCTCGAGGCGGGGAAGGCTTCCGCCGATCCGGCGGGGAAGATACTCCTCGTATCGATCATGATGGCGAATAACGAGATCGGGACCGAGCAGGACATCAAGCTCCTTGCCCGTCTCGCCCACGAAACCGGGGCCCTCTTCCATACCGACGCGGTCCAGGCCGTGGGCAAGATGAAGGTGGACGCGAAAGACCTGGACGTGGACTACCTGACCATGTCGGCCCACAAGATTTACGGGCCCAAGGGCGTAGGGGCCCTCTACGTGCGGAAAGGCGTCCCGATCGAATCCTTCATCAAGGGGGGGCACCAGGAACACGGGCACCGAGCCGGAACCTATAATGCCCCCGCCATCGTCGGCTTCGGAGAGGCGGCACTGGAGGCTGCGGAGGGCATCGACGCCTACGAAACCGGCATGCGCCGCTTAAGGAACCGCCTCAGGGACGGATTCCTCGAGGCCGTACCGGATATCCGCGTCAACGGACATCCCGACCGGGTGCTTCCCAATACCCTCAACGTGTCGTTCCCCGGCGCGGAAGGGGAGGCCATATTGCTGATGCTCGACATTCTCGGCATCTCCGTGTCGACCGGGTCCGCCTGCGCGTCCGGCAGCCTCGAACCCTCTCACGTCCTGCTCGCCACGGGCGTCGGACCCGAATTGGCCCACGGGTCCATCCGGTTCAGCCTGGGTAAATTCACCACCGAAGGGGAAATCGACTACGTGATCGAGCACGTCCCCGCGGTCATCAAGAAACTGCGCGGATTCTCGACCGTGGCTTCCCATTGAAACCGAGGCGTAGGCCGACCAATTTTCTAGGAGTAACGATATGAGCGAATGGCTATATTCAGAGGTCGTCAAAGACCATTTCATGAATCCCCGAAACGTGCTGGAGGACGACGAATCGACTTGGCCCTGCGACGGCCGGGGGATGGTCGGCAATATCAAATGCGGCGACCAGATGCTGATCCTCCTGAGAATCGCCGACGGCAAGATCGCGGACGTGCGCTGGAAGACCTACGGGTGCGCGAGCGCCCTCGCGTCAACCTCGATCCTGTCCGAGGGAATCAAGGGCATGAGCCTCGAGGACGCGTATATCCTCAAGCCCGAGGACATCGTCGCGAAGCTCGGCGGGCTTCCCGCGAACAAGATCCACTGTTCCGTGCTCGGCGACAAGGCGCTCCGCGCGGCTATCGACGATTACCTCGAGAAGAACTCCCTCCCCCCCCTCAAGGGACTCGAGAAGGTCGAGGTTATCTGCAATTGCCTAAACGTGACCGACCGGGACCTGGAGGACGCGTACAAGGCCGGAGACCGGACCTGGGAGGATTTCCAGGCGCGTACCAAGATCGGTACCGCCTGCGGCGAGTGCAAGGGCCGCGCCCTCGAGCTACTGCACAGCTTCGAGCATCTTTACGGCGAATGATACGGGGCCTTAACGCCCACGGCCGGGAACTTCCGGTCCATATGCATGCATAAGGGAACCCGCGAAAGGCGGGTTCCTTTTTTTTACTCGATTACCAGCGCGAATTGGGCGCTTCGCTCGTTTCCGGCGAAGTCCCTCACGATCAGCATCACGTCAGTCTTGCCCCGCATGAAGTCGATTTCCCCCAGGAAAATCCGCTCCGGGTCGGCGTAAAGGGTCGAGAAGGAGAACTCGGGCCGGGAGAGGAATACGGAACCGGCCTCGGCTTTCATGATCTCGAAGGGCATGGCGAGTTCTTCCTTGCCGTTGACCATCACCGTAATGCGGAAGGGCGATACGTCGCTTTTCGAGTCGTCGAGGGAATCGCCCACGTCGGCGTAAAGGCGGTAGCGTCCCTGTTTGAGGTATTTTGACGCGCCGAGGGTAAGTGTTTGGTTGGCCTCGGAAACGGCCACCACGTTGCGAATGCGCGGGGCTTTGGTGTCGCGGAAGGCGGGTAGTAGCAGGAGGGGATTGAGGACCGTCCTTTTCGCGAGGTCAAGCACCTCGAAGCTGACCACACCGGGCTCTCCCCAGGCGCCGCTGCCCGTCGCCCCTAGAATCGACTGGGTTTCGACCGCCCGTTGGCCGGCTACGCGGTCTACCGAGGCGAGGTTTCCGTACACCGTCGCGAGCCCCTCGTCATGAACCAGGACGATCGCGTTCCCGAGGGTTCCCGGAAAGCCCGTAAAATTCCTGTTCTCTTCCAGCGTCACGAGGACCGTCCCGTTCCCGGCCGCGCGAACCATGTCGGTCGGCGGAAAATAGAGTCCCCGGGACATTACGCCGCCGTAACGCTGCCCGAAGAGAATCGCAGGGACGCCGGGCAGGACCGGCCAATCGAGGGCGGGGAGGGCGGAGAAGGAAAAGAGTAGGGCGCCGAGGAGCGCGGCCCGCGGGAGCGTTCGTCCGTTCTTGTTCATTCAATTCCCCTTATATCGATGCGGGATATCTTTCCGTCGGTGCCGAGAAACAGGGCGTTGTCCCTTTGAAGAAGGAATGTGTCGCCCGCGGAGAACTTCGTTCGGGCCACAAGATGCGCCGGTCGCTCGATCGCGATCAGCTCGCATTCGCTCCCGTCCTGGGTAAGCGCGGTAAAGGGCCCGTTCCCGGGGTCGGATCCGACGGCGATTACCCTGCCGTCGACGGGAAGCACGTGGCTTTCGAGTTTCCGGGTATCCACGATGCCGAGTCCGGCGGGGCTTTCGAAAAAGGCGTACGAACCGGACTTGTCGAAGTCGGTGAAAACCTGCCTGCGAAGGTTACCCTCAAGCCATTCATGGTGGACTATCTTGTACTGGTTACCGGTAACCTTGATGAGAAGAAAGCGCTGGCGGTCGATTCCCGACACGCAGGCGACTTTCGTTCCGTCCTCCGACACGGCGGCGCCGAGGATGACTTCGAGGTCGCTCCCTCCCGGATAAAACGAGAAAATCTCCGAGCCGTCGGGTCGAAGGAGGGTCAGGTTCCCGTCGGCGTAACCGATTACCGTGGCCTTGGGCGAGGAATTGAAGGCGGTAATGGGCGCGGTGTGCTCGCGGGTCCAAACCGCGCCGCCCGTCCCGTCGTATCCGCTTACCGCGTCGCCGCCAGGCAGGAAGAGAAAGGCCCTGTCGTCGTCGAGGAAGGCGAAGCCCCTCGCCGCGACGGTGAAACGTTCGGTCCCGTCGGGATTGAATACCGTGGTCGATTCCGCGTTTTCGGGATATTCGGCCCAGCCCGCGACGGACACGGTGGACCGGACCCCGGTTTGGCGCGAGAGGGTAAGCGTGCCTTGGGGCGTGAAGTAACCGAAACGGTCCCCCAGCTTGAAAGGCACGCGGCTCGCGGTATCGCCGGTTTCGGCCGTCTCCGCCGCGGCGACGTCGATCGACCAGGCTGGCTGAAAATACATAGAAGGGCCCGTCGGAAAGGCCGCGAGAAACATGTATATAATCAGGAATACGAAAGCGCCCGACAGGATGAACTTTAATTTTCCTTTGATGTTCATGGGGCTCAATGGTATAATAGGACCATGGAAAATGCAATAGAATATCGGGGACTCTTCCGGGCGGCCCTCGACGCCGCCGACCGCGCCTATGCCCCGTATTCGAAATTTCGCGTCGGCGCGGCACTGCTTCTCCCGGACGGTTCGATCGTGACGGGCGTCAACGTCGAAAACCGTTCCTACGGCCTTACGAACTGCGCCGAACGTTCCGCAATCTATGCCGCGGTTTCCTCCGGCGTCCGCGAATTTACCGCCCTGGCGATCGCCACTCCCGACGCGGAGTACCCCGTAAGTCCCTGCGGCGCCTGCCGTCAGGTGATATCGGAATTTATGGCAGGCTCAATTCCCGTGATATTCGGTTCCTCGGAGACAGATCTGGTCCATACCACGGTTTCGAAACTCTTTCCCTTCGATGCCCTTCACGAATTGTCGGACCGATAAGCACTCATGGAATCAATCCATTCGATGTTTTTTTTCTCTGAATAGTGATAATGCTTGACATATGATGCAGTATGTTGCAAAATGATGTCACCTGGAGAGTAGGAGTTACTATTTTGTCAGACGATATTCTAACGATTGAAGAAGTTGCCAAATATTTGCGCGTATCGGAAAGAACCGTATACGACTGGGCCCAAAAAGGTGAAATTCCCGCCGGTAAAATCGGAACCGTGTGGCGGTTCAAGAAGGACGAGATCGAGAAATGGGTCAACGAACGGCTCACGAGCTCCCTGAAGACGCCCCCCGTCTCGAACATCGTGCAGGTGAAAAACATACTTTCGCCCGACCGGATCGTACTCCTCAACCATTCCACCAAGCATGACGCGCTCGTGGCCCTCGCCGACGTGCTAGGAACCGCTCCCCAGATAAAGAACCGTAACGAGCTTTCCGTGGAAATCCTCAAGCGCGAGGAACTGATGTCCACTGCCATCGGCCGCGGCATCGCCATTCCCCACGTCCGCCTTTCCTCGGTCACCGACCTCGTGATGGCGGTGGGGCTTTGCAAGAACGACATCATCGATTTCCAGACCATTGACGACGTGCCCGTACGCCTGCTTTTCATGATCGCCGCCGCCTACAACCAGCACGCCTATTACCTGCAGACCCTTTCGTTTTTCAGCACCAAGCTGAAAAACCCGGCCCTGAAGGAAGGGCTCCTCGCGGCCCAAACCCCGCTGGAAGCCTACAATCTCCTTATCGCCAAGGAATGATACCGGGCGCCGCGATACCGGCGTCCTTAAAAAAAACGCGCCCCGAGGGATTTTCCCCGGGGCGTTTTTTTTATAGTCGGAACGTGGCCTTCACTGAGGAAAGGCGTGAAAGCTGACGGCGAACCATTTCGACGAGTCCGCCATGTCCGCCGCGATGCGCCCGGGGGCTTCCTTGGACGTCGTGTCGGCGATCAAATACCATTTCTCCCCGAGCTGATACCTCGCCCCCGCGCCCGGGCAGTCTACGGCGGCTACCGCGTGGCTGTATTCGGGGGACACGAGGAGTATCGCGTCGATTCCGAGCTGGTTGAGCATCAGAACGAGAAGGAGGGAACGGCTGTCGCAATCGCCGGTTTCGTTGGAAAACGCCTTCGGAAGGTTCGTGAAATCGCTGCCGGAGAAATTACGCTCGTAGTTGAACCCCTGCGTCCAGCCGAGCAATACCTTCAGGATTTCCGCCGGTTCCTCGGGCAGGGCCGCGCCGACCCTGAAGGTGGCGCGGGAAAAACGGCCCCAGGAATCCCGCCAAATGGCCCGGTAATAGCGTTGCCAGGCGGGAATCACGTAGGGCGTATCGAGAAAGGCGGTGAGCAGTGAGAATTCGCGGTCAACCACCGATTGGTCCGCGTCGCTGTCGGTCTCGTTGAAGGGTACGGTTACCGATACGTCCCCGTAGCGGTATTCCGCGTCGACGTTACGGCCCGGCTGCCACGCGAACGCGGTCATGGGGCCCGGCTCGAAGTATGAACCGTCGTCGGTAAATACGGCGTCGAGAGTGGATATCATCAGGGGCTCGAGTTCCACCGCCCGTTCGGCGGGTCCGTACGCCGCCATTACTAGCCAGCCCTTTTCGTCGGCCAACTCGAGGGCGAGGGCCCAGCCCCCGACCGCGTTTCCTTCCATTTGCGCGATCGCCGCGGGCCTCCGCCGCCACTCGAAGGCGACGTTCCTCGCCCCGGGGACGAGCTGTCCGGTGACCCAGGAAACCGCTTCGGTCGCGGTCCCGAAACGGCTTCCGGGATACAGCGCGATTTGAAGGTCCACAGGATACAGGCCGTGGGCGAAATGGTATCGGTCGGTGCCGTGCTTGTCCTCGAGCCCGTAACCCTCGGGCAGGTCCAGGGCGTATCCCCATTCCGGGGAATAGAGCTCGAGGGCACCGAGGGGAAGAAGTATGAACGCCATGAACGCCGCGAGGGCGAAACGAAGATTTTTTTTCGCGGACATGCTACCTTAACCTCCATGAAAGACATTCCCGTAGTATACCAGGACGACGACCTTCTGGTCGTGAACAAACCGGCAGGCATACCCGTTCAGGGCGGGGCGGGCATTTCCGTGTGCCTTCTCGAAATCCTGGAGCGGCAGACGGGCTTGAAAGCCTATCCCGTGCATCGGCTCGATCGCGACACGGCGGGCTTGCTCGTGGTAGCCCTGAATGCCTCCTCCGCCGCGACCTATACCAATTATATATCGGGAAACGCGGTAAAAAAGTTATATCGTGCGGTTTGCGCGGGCACGCCCCCAGAAAAAACGGGATCTATAGACACCC
>QKCE01000338.1 GCA_003245785.1 Spirochaetales bacterium
CTCGTCCCGAAAGGTCTCGAAGGAGGGACCGCGTTTCGCCGCCCCGTCGAAATGGGTAAGCCGCACCCGGATCACGCCCTCCATCGGGCTCGAATAGCGCGCGGTGAGCAGGGTCGCGTTCAGGATATCGCCCCGGGTCTTCGTCGGCTTGATCGCGGCGTAAACCGAAAGCTCGGCGTCGGGGGTCTTTGCCCCGCGAATCCCGGCGTCCACCGCCTGGGTCGCGAAATGGGGGGTAATGCCCTCCCGGACCAGCCAATAACCGTTCGTGAATTTCATTTGATCGCTCCTGCGGTGATTCCGCGCGAAAGGGTTCTCTGGAATATCAGGAAGAAGACGACGCAGGGGAGAATGCCCAGGAGGGCCGAGGCGCTCGCCATGGTCGCGTCCATGTTGTGCTGTCCCTGGGTGACCGAGATCGCGATGGGCACGGTCTGCCGGGCGTTGGAGACCAGCATGATCAGGGGGATGAAAAACTCGTTCCAGGTCCAGAGGAAGAAGAAGGTGAAGAGGACCGAGAGGGTCGGCCTGCTCATGGGGGTCACGATATGGACGAGGAGCTCGCCCCTGGAGCAGCCGTCCACAGTGGCGGCTTCCAGCAGTTCCCGGGGGAAGGCGCTGAAGGCCGAGCTGAGGAGGTAGGTGCCGAAGGCGCTCTGTATGACCGTGAAGATGACGATGACCGAGAGCTGCCGGTCGTAGATGCCGAGGGACTTCGCGAGGTAGTACAGGGGATACACGAGCACTTCCTGGGGCAGGGTGTTCGCGATGACGAACACGACGAGCACGGCGACCGCGCCCTTGATCCGGCCGATGCCGAGGGCGAAGGCGTTCAGGAGCGAGAGGAACACCGCGAGGACCGCGACGGAGGCGCTGATGTAAAAGCTGTTCCAGAGCTTGCCGGTAAAGTTGACCCGCTTCCAGAAGGCCGCGAGGGAGTCGAGGGTCCAGGCCGCGGGAAGCGCGAGGGGCCCCCGCTGGGCGTAGTCCGGGGCGGCCTTGAAGGCGTTCAGGACCACGATGACGAAGGGAAAGACCATGACGGCGAGGAGGGCGGCGAGGCCGGCGAGGGCGAGCGCCCGGGTCGCCAGGAGGCGGTTCTGCCGCGTGCGGGCTGTATACGCGTGGGCCATGTCAGTATTCCCCCTCCCCGGAGACTTTTTGCTGGGCGCCTATGAAGACGACCTCGATTACTATGATGATCAGGGTCATGATCATGGCGATGGACGAGCCGTAACCGACCTGGGTTTTCTCGAAGAAATTCTGGTAGGCGAAATACGAGGGCACCAGGGTCGCGTGGCCCGGGCCGCCCCGGGTGAGCACGTAGATTTGCGCGAAGAGCTTGAGGGCGTAGATGGTGCTCGTGAGCACTACCACGAGGATCTCGGGCCGGATCATGTACACGTTGATCACGAACTTGTGGCCCCACCGGGCGCCGTCCACGTCGGCCGCCTCGAGGACCTGGGGGTCCACCCGCTGCAGTCCCGACATGAAGATGACCAGGGGATACCCGATCTGGAACCACACCATGATGCCCATTACCGAGGGCAGCGCGGTGTTCGGGTCGCCGAGCCAGTTCTGGGCGAGGAAGTCGAGCCCCGCGGCCCGGAGGAGCGTATTGAGCGCGCCGTCGGAAGGGCTGAGTATCCAGCCCCACACGATGCCCGCGATGGCCACGGGGAGTATCTGCGGGAGGTAATAGCCCGCGCGGAAAAAGGCGACGGTACGGTCACCGAAGTTTTTCGAGGCGAAGCCGAACATGAACACCGAGAGGAAAAGGCCGATGGCGGTCGGTATCACGGTGACGGCGAAAATCATCAGGATATTGTTGATGAAGGAAGTCCAGAACACGGGGTCCGTGGCGGCCTTGGCGTAGTTCGCGAGGCCGATGAACTTTGGCACCCCGACGCCCGACCATTTCGTGAAGCTCACGTAGAAGCTCATCAGGAAGGGAATCCCGATGACGAGAACGAAGAGGGTAAAACCCGGGACCAGGAACGGAAGGTAACCCCGGGAGGAATTATTGCGCGCCATTCTATGGCTCCTTGGAAATTAGCCGGCGGGGACCGCCGACGCGGTGAAGGATCCGGAAAGGATCGGGAAAAAAGGCCCGGCGCCCGGGAGAGAGGGGGGCGCCGGGCCGGAAACGGATCGGTTACTTGCCGTCCTGATACGCCTTGTTCAGGTAATCGAGGAACTGCGGGGTGGTCTTTTTCCCGAGCAACAGGTCCTGGATCGCGGAGACCAGGGTGTCGTAGAAGCCCGCGGCGGGCCAGTCGGGATAGAAGGCGATCCCGTCCTCGGCGTTCAGCTTGGTGAAGCCGCCGATAAGCTCCTTGATCTTCGGGTCCGTGATCTTGGCGGGGTCGGCCGCGACGGGGATGCCGCCGGCGTTGCCGAGCAGGGCCTGGATATCGGGCTGCAGGGTGATGGAGATGAAGTCGTAGGCGAGGTCCTTGTTCTTGGACTTCGCGGGCACCACCCAAATGTTGCCCGAGGAGCCGGGGCTCATCTTGTTGCCGGGGAAGAGGGAGATGGTCCACTCGAAGTTCTTGATCTCGTTCATGAAGCGGCCGTACCACCAGGAGCCGGACACCATGATCGGGGACTTGCCGTTCTCGAAGGCGACGCCCATGTCCTCGGCCTTCATGGACACCGAGTCCTTGCCGATGTAGCCCTTTTTGAGCCATTCGACCATCTTGTCGGCGGCGTAGGTGAAGGCGGGGTTATTGAAGTCGAAGTTGCCCTGGTAGAGCTCGTAGGCGTTGATCATCGCCCGGTCGGCCTTGGAGAGGGCGAGTTCGTAATACAGGTGCTGGGAGGGATACTCGGCGCCGGAAAGCACGAGGGGGGTAACGCCGGCGGCGGCGAACTTCGCCAACGCGGCCTCGAGGGAGGCGAAATCCGTCGGGATCGCGATGCCCGCGGCCTTGAACATGTCCTTGTTGTAGTAGACCATCACGTACTCGCCGTAGTTGGTCACGCCGTACCATTTGCCGGAGCCCATGACGCCGTCGGGGCTGTAGCGGCAGGTGGTCTGGAGGCTCGGGCTCAACACCTTGTCCCAGCCCCGGGCGGTCGCCTCGGCGGTCAGGTCGGCGAGGAGGCCCTGCTTGGACAGGAGGCCCGCGGTGGCGTTGCCCTTGTTGTATTCCATCACGTCGGGGGCCTCGTCGGAGTTGAGGATCATCTGGGCGGTCTGGCGGATCTGCTCGAAGCCCTTGTTCTCGTAGACGATCTTCACGTCCGGGTGCTTGGCCTGGAACTGCTTCATGGCCTCGGTCCACGCGACGCCCATGGCGCCGGTATCGCTCTCGTAATGCCAGATCTTGAATTCCCGCGGACCGGTCTGCTTGTCCTTGGAACCGCCCGCCATGGCGGGCGCGACGGCGATT
The DNA here is from genome assembly GCA_003245785.1 of Spirochaetales bacterium. GTDB lineage: Bacteria > Spirochaetota > Spirochaetia > Treponematales > Treponemataceae > Teretinema. Next base: position 3,396 of record QKCE01000338.1, read on the forward strand.
GCCGCGATCGCGGCAGCCAGCAAGGCGACTTTCGCCCCGTACTTCAACGTTTTCATTTTTCTCCTCCTGTCGATATATCGCCCGCCGCGCGATCCGCGCGGCGGTGAATGCCTCGATTCACGCCCCGGCGAAGGGTTTCGCGGGACCGGAACTCGAGCGCTCCACCAGGCGGCAGGGAATGAGCCGCCTCGGGACCTCGAGGTATTTCCCCTCCAGCTTGGCGATGAGCTCGCCCACCGCGAGCCCCATGAGGGCGTTCCCCTCCATTTCCCAGGCCGTGACCGCGGGAATGAGCATGGTGGCAGTCGCCTCCGAGGAAGCCAGGGCCACGACCGACGCGTCGCCGGGCACGGAACGGCCCGAGTCGGCGCATGCCTTGAGAACCCCCGAAAGGACCTTGTCGTTCATGACCAGAAAGGCCGTCGTCCCGGGATGGGCGGCGAGCCGCCCGGCGCAAAGCCCGTACCCGATAAGCGGGTCCGCGTGGGAAAAAAGCTCCTCGAAGTCGAGACCCATTTGGGAGGCCATCCGGGGGAAGGCCTCGTGGGCCCGAACGACGGGACCGTAACCCGACGCCAGGGTTTCCGCGGACTGGTTCACCAGGCAGATCGAGCGGTGCCCGAGGGAGACGAGATGCGTCAAGGCGCGGTAAATGGTGAGCTCGAAATCCGTGTCCGCGAAGCTCTCGTTTTGGGCCGTATCGTCCCGGCCAAAGGGGAAGAAGGGAAGGCCGCGGGCCCTCAGGAAGGGAATTCGGGGATCGGCGTTGCGTACTTCCATCAGGATGACGCCGTCGACGAGCTCGTGGGCCAGCTGGTTTTCGAGCTCGGAGAGATCGTGGGTTTTCATCGCCCACAGGACGAGGTGGTAGCCTTTCTCGGCGGCTTCCCGGGCGGCGCAGGTAATGAGGGCCAACTCGGAAAGCCCGATTCCCCGCTCCTCGGGGGTCAGCACCAGGGCGAGAATGCGGGTACGCTTGCTGGCGAGGCTTCGGGCGATCGCGTTCGGGCGGTAGCCGAGCTCGCGCATCGCCTCCTGGATCCGCGCCTTGCTGGACGCGGAAACGGGTCGGTCCCCGGAAATGGCGTAGGAAACGGTACTGACGGATACGCCCGCGAGTTTTGCCACGTCCCTGATCGTCGCCATTCGCCCTCCTTCCCGGCCACGTGCTTGCATGCGAAACGGTTTGTCGAAACGTTTCGATTGCAGAATAGACCCGATCCGGGGACTTGTCAAATTTTTTCGACCCGATACGGCGCGAATTCAACTGGATTCGGAAATCTAGACCTGGGGATCCTCAAGGGAGGGGGAAGCGTTCAGGGAACGGGAAAGAAAAAAGTCGATGGCGTCCTCGGCGGGCACGGGACGGGAATACAGATAGCCCTGGATATGGTCGCAGCCTATTTCCGCGAGAAAATCCGCCTGGGCCTCGGTTTCGACCCCCTCCACCACCGCCCGCATCGAAAACAGCCTCGCCATGGCGAGCATCGCGCGGACCAGGTTCGCGTCGTCGGAATTCGAGGGGAGTCCTCCCACGAAACGGCGGTCGATCTTCAGGGTGTCCGCGCGGAAGCCCTGGAGGTACGAAATATTCGAATAGCCGGAGCCGAAGTCGTCGATGGAGAAATGCACGCCCAGGTCGCGGAGGCGGCGGAACTGTTCGCGAACCTCCTCGGTCTCGCTCACGAGCACGCCCTCGGTAATCTCTATCTCGAGCTGCCCTACCTCATCCATTTTCGAGAGGCGCTCCGCGAGTCCCGAGAGAAACCGCAAGGTGACCAGCCGGGGCGAGAGGTTGAACGAAACCTTCGTGCCGTTCGATTCACGGGAACGGTTCAGGAGGCGGATGAAATTGACGGTTTCCTTGATCACGAAGCCCGTGATTGTTTCGATCGCCTGGGATTCCTCCGCGATGGGGATGAACTCGTCCGGCGGCACCGGCCCGAGCCCCGGGGGATTCCACCGCGCGAGGGTCTCGAATCCGACGCACCGGCCCGTGGCGACCTCGATCTTCGGCTGGAACGCCGCCGTCAGGTGTACCGCGAAGTCCGGCTTCAAAAGCGCGCCGCGTATTTCAACCTCCCTCAGGTAACGGGAATGCAAGGCCTCGTTGAAGGGGATAAAGGTATTCCGCTCGGGAGGCGTCGTGCGGGAAAGCATGCGGGAAACGTTCCCCCTCAGGCCCGCGGCTGAATCCGCGTCGTCGGGATAGCTCGCGAAGGCGCCGAAGAAACCCGACCCGGATTCCGATTCGTTCCTCAGGAAATCGCCCTTGAGCCGCGTCTGCAGGTTTCTCGCGCAGGCGAGCGGGTCGAGCGAGGCCTCGCCCATCAGGACCGGCACGTAAAAAACGTCGGTTTCGCTCCGGTACATCTTGCGGCCCGAAAAGAACGCGAGGGAATGGCAGCCGACCCGCCAGTTCTCCAGGGACGCCGAAAAGGAATCGAGCATGTGGCGGAGCCAGCGGGACGCCTCTTCGTGGCCCACGAGGCCGCTCAGGTCCCCGAACCCTACGAGCCGGAGCGCGAACAGGGTTATTCTCTGGCCCTTCCTGAGGCTTCCGGCCCGTTCCCGGAGATCCTCCTCGAGAAGCTTCCCGTTCGGGAGCCCCGTATCGTGGTCGTAGTACGAGAGCTTGCGGAAATAGGAGACGAGGATGCCTTCCTTCGCGTTATAGGCGAGGGCGGACGCGAGGATCGCGGCGATGCAAAGAATGCCCCAGGACGCCACCCGGGTCGCCGAATCCCCCTCGGGCAGCACGCGCTCGATATGGCCCGCCGGGTCCGCGAAAACGGCGACGGCGTAACCCGCCGCGATAAGCGAGGCGAGGACCGCCTGGGGCAGCAAGCGCTGGGAGAGAATCCCGCCGAGGATCACGAAAACGGTCATGGAAAGGAAGCCAAAGGTGACGCCGAGAAGGGACCGGGAAAAAAACAGGGCGTCGGCGGCCACGATCGCGAAATCGAGATAGAGAAGCGCGAAACCCCAGCGCCGGATGGTATCCGAGCGCCGGTCGCGCGTCCCCACCGCCAAAGCCGAACCGAGGTTCAGGAGGATCCCCGCCAGGAGCATTCCCTCGGTGAACCGCGTATAGGGTTCGGGATCGCGAAACAGTTCCCGTTCCGCGAACATGGCGGCGAAGCCGAGCGTCGCGAGAATCGAGGCGGAGAGAAGGGTTACGCGAAGGATCTTCGCTTCGAGCTGTTCCCGGCTTTCGATCATGGGCGGCGTCGCTCCTTGCGCTACGAAGTATCGCGCATGGCCCGTCGCGAGTCAAAAAACCGGCGCGCTCAGATCCAGCCGAGGATTCCCGCGAAAAGGAGCATGGCCAAGGCGTCCACGCCGGCAAGCGAGCCGATCACGATCCGCTGGGCCCGCGGTTTCCAGTCGTAGGCGAAATTGGACATGAGGAAGAAGGGTACGTATACCGTCGCGAACACGGGGACGGCCCCCCACCAGGGATACACCCAATGGAAGGCCGGCGTCCTGGCGAGGAAGATCTCGAAGACCGAGAAGAAGGCGGCGTTGCCGAGGGCGATCGCGACCCGGTTGTTCACCCCGAGGATTTTCGCCTTGGGATCCGCGGGAAGTATCTTCGAGAATATCAGGCCCGCCACGGCGAACATCATGGAAAGTTCCCAGCCCACCCCCACCAGGAGGAGGAAGGAGGTTCCGCCGGGAACCGTCCACAGGGCGTGCCCGGAGAAACGCTGGATGAGCGCGTTGAGGATCTCGAAAAACCAATGGGTCGCGTAAAGCGAAAGGCCGGCGGCCACGCCCTTCCAGTTTTTCCGCTCGATCTCGACGAAATAGGCGTAGACCGCGAAGGCGAAAAGGGGAATGAAATACCATTGAAAATTGTCGCCCTTCCGGAGGATTGCGAGTGCCCGGGCCGTGACTTCGGGATGGTTCAGTTCCATGCGTAAGCTCCTTGAAATTTCCTTGGTTCGATGCCTCCGGTGAAGTATAGCACGGGGGAAACCCTTCCTCGGCATTGCCCCGGAAGGCGCGAGGGATTATGCTTGAACCATGAAACGCACAGGGAAATCGGCTCCCGGGTTCCCGAGAGCCCGGCGCGTCGGCCGAACGGCCGCGCTGCTGACCGCGTGTCTCGCGCTCCTCCCGCGCCTATTCGCGGAAGACTCCGCGACCGCCTTCGTGATCGCCCCGCCGCCCGTGGGATACCCCGAATTCGCCGCGGGCGAAACGGTCGAAAGGGCCGGGGTGAACGGCGTGTACCTCACCCTCGACCGGGACCCCGCGGGACTTTCCGAGGGGCTCACCCTGCTCGGCGGCTCGGCTTTCGTCAACCGGCAGGCAAGTACCGCCGACTACATCGCCGTCGAGCTGGACGCGGCGGGAACCTTCCTGGCGGGAAACCGGTACGGCCTCATGGCCTTCAACGTACCCCTCGGGGTCAACCTGATCCTGAAACCCCTCTCCTTCTCGCACGCCTCGCTTTTCGCCTTCGGCGGGTTCGCGGGAACCATGGGACTCACGGTCATGAGTTTCGATATCGACCAGCCGGTCCCGCTTACCTCGCAGTACGTGACCGACACCGTCACCGTCACCTCGGTAACCTTCACGGGGACCCTGTCCGGCGGGCTGCAATGCAACCTCCGGCTCTCCCCGTTCGTCCTGTCGCCCTTCGCGCTTTGGTCCGTAACCGGGGGACGGTACATGACGGACCTGACTGGTTCCATGTCCTACGATTACCCTTCCGACGGCGGCGACATCGGCCTCGCCCATGGTTCGATATACGGTTTCGATATCATGCACGAACCGAGCCACGTCAGCCTCAGTTCGATGCTCAAGCAGGACAAGGGCTACACGATGGTCACCGTCACCCTGAAGTTCACGACCGCGCGCTACAAGGACGGGGAGAGAATCGACCGGTAAGCGGGCGCGAAGGGACTGGCGGAAAAACCCCGGAGCTGCCGCCGATCGCCCCTTCCGCCGGTTTGGCGGTCGCCGGCGGCAAAGCGCCGACCGCCCGACTACTCGCCAGTCCGCCGCCATGCCGGTCGCCGGCGGCAAAACACCGACCGCCAGACCACTCGCCAGTCCGCCGCCATGCCGGTCGCC
>QKCE01000252.1 GCA_003245785.1 Spirochaetales bacterium
CCCCGCGCTGGGCCCGGGCGCTCGCGTGGGTAAGGAGGGCGTAGGCCATGGCGGCGGCGACCAGGATCAGGTTTTCCGGCCGCGCGAAGGACGCGACGCTGAACTCGGGCCCGACGATCTGGAGCACGCCGCCGGCGAGCCCGAGCACGAGCCCCGCGAAGGCGACCGGCGCGAGCCGGGATTTCGCGAATAGCGCGGCGATGAGAAAGCTGAAAAGGGGATTGAGGGTGGGCACGAGGACGCCGCCGTAACCGCCGGGACCGTGCTTCATGGCGGTGAGAAACAGCACGTTATATACCGCGAGGGCCGCCGCGGAAAGGAAGGTCCAGAGCCGCGCGCCCCGGGGAAGGGAAAGGGGTTCCCGGCGCAGGAGCAGCACGGGGACGAAGGACGCGGCGTTGAGAACGAACCGCCAGAAGGCGGTCAGCTCGGCGGGGTACCCCGCGGCCCATTTCGCGACCGTCCAGGAGCCGCCCCAGCTTACCATGGCGAGGGCCATAAGCGCGTAAAAGAGCGGGTTACGCCCGGCGTTTTCTTTCATGGGGCGATCATAGCACGGGCTCAAGGCGCCAGGAAGCCCTTCTCCACCGCGTCGTCGGTCAGGCCCCTCACGAAGTCCCAAATTTCCGGCGCGCCCTCGGCGATATGGGCGTTCGCGGTAAGGATCATGCGCCGGGTGACGCCGTGGGTTTCCCAGGTCGAGCCCTCGTTCAGGTAATTCTGGTAAATAGGCTCCAGCCGGTCGAACACCGCGGCGTACTTCGCCTCGGGGGTTTCCCGGGCCTCGAACTCCTCCCAGAGCCCGCGGAAGAGATCCCGGTGTTCCGGGTCGAGCATGCCGAAGATCCGCTCCGCCGCCTTGCGTTCCCGCTCCTCGGCGAGCCCCCGCTCGGGCGAATAGAGGAAGGTGTCTCCCGCGTCCACCTCGACCACGTCGTGGAGGAGCAGCATGAGGAGCACCCGCTCGAGGTTCACCGGGAAGGGCGAGAATTCGCGGAAAAGCGCGGCCATTACGCTGATGGTCCAGGAATGCTCCGCGTCGTTCTCGAACCGGGAACGGTCGAATAGCCGCGACTTCCGGAAAATGGACTTTATCTTGTCGATCTCCACGATGAAGTCGAGATATTGGGCAATTTTCGGGTTCATTGGGGATCTCCTTCCCGGAGGGCGTCCGCGAGGCTTTCGAGGGCCAGGGCGCGGGCTTCGGCGAGCCAGGCCATCCGCTCGTCGGGCGTGCTTTTCGACACGATCCGGAACATCTTCCTGCGGGCTTTCTCTATGCCGCAAAAGCCGAACACGCAGCGGATCCATTCCCATTCGAGGGGGTCCCGGAAATAGCCGTTTTCCCTCTCCTCGTCGGTGTTCGAGGTATTCAGGACAAGGGCCGCCTTGCCCCCGAACATGCCACGGGAGGGAAGGTCGGGGTTCGAGGGGTCGAAGTCGTAGGCCAGGGGCGGGCGGAATACCCTGTCCACGTAGCCCTTGAGCATCGCCGGTGGCTGGCCCCACCAATTCGGGTGGACGAAGGCGAGAAGGTCGGACTCGCCGGCTTCCCTCATGTACCGGAGGACCAGCGGGTCTTCCGCCGGCTTCTTGCCGAGCTCTTCGACGGTCAGGACCGGGTCGAAGCCCTCGGCGTACAGGTCATGGGCGTGCACGACGGCCCCGGCCTCCCGGAGCGACTCGGTCACCGCGGCGTAAATCGCGTGGTTCAGGCTCTCCTTCCAGGGATGCGCGAGAATCACGCTCGCCGTGGGCGCGCGGCCTTTCGCCATGGCCTTAGCGGAGGTTACCGTCGGCAACGGCGAACACGCGGCCGCCGATCTCGATGTTGTAGGACACCCCGTCGTAATTCGAGCGAAGGTAGAGGACGGACTTCCGCCCGATCTCGAAGCCCTGCTCCACGCTTATGTCCACCGAGTCTTCCCCGAAATAGCGATGGTTCACGAGATAGGCCGCGAGGCAGCCGTTGGCGCTTCCCGTGGCCGGGTCCTCGAAGGTGCCGAGCACGTCGTCGAACATGCGGCAGTTCAGGGAATTCTCGGACTCGTAGGTCTCGGGGCAAAAGAGAAAGAGGGGCTTCCGGTCGCGGGTGCTGAAATGGCGCCGGAATTCCTGGATGTCGTTGGAGGCGTCCTTCATCGCCCGGAGGGTCTTGATGGGGACGATGATGAAGTCGAGGCCGGTCGACACGTTCTGTATGGGAAAGCGCTTGTCGATATCCGAGGCGTCGAGGCTGATCATGGGCGCGATGAGCGCGCGCTCGTGCTCCTCCCCGAAGATGGGCTCCATCTGCTTCATCCATACCAGGCCGTCGGAATCGAACCGGACGGGAACCTGCCCCGCCTCGAGCTCCAGGATTACCTCCTCGGTCCCGCCTCCCAGGATTTCCTCGCGGATCACGTAGGCGGTGCCGAGGGAAGGATGCCCCGCGAAGGGAATCTCCCCAGCGGGGGTGAAGATATACACGCGGAAACGGTTCCCCTCGGACTCGTAAAGCGCGATGAAGGTCGTCTCGGAGAAATGGAACTCCGTGGCGATGCGCTGCATCTCGTCCTTTTCCATGGGCTCGCGTAAAAGCACCACCGCGAGCTGGTTGCCCGAATAGCGCTCCCGACCGAACACGTCTACGATATGAAACTTCACGAATCCTCCTCCGACCCGGCGAACCGGGACGCGCCGCCCGCGGCGCGGTTATTTCCTGATCGCCAAGCCCGCGTACCGGGGCTGCGAGGCGATATATTCCTCGATTTCCTTAATCTCCGCAAGGGTCAGCATCTGTACCTTCCAGGATTGCCACGACCTCCCGTCGCTTCCCTTGGTCAGGTCCATGACGAATTTCCCCGGGAAGATGGTGACCGTATTCGGTTCCAGGGAGAATGCGTTCCCGTAGTTCCATGACTTCGAGACCTGCCCGGACTGGATGTAAATCGATTGGATCGACTTTACGGTATACAGGCCGGGCGCCATCATGTTGTACTGCTGGAATTTCTTGAGCGGATCGACCTTAAGCTCGAAACCCTCGCCTTTCATCTTGTACTTCACGAAGAGGTCGCTCTTCGAGACCGATTCGCGGTCGATCATCATCACGAGCAGCGAATTGTCTGGATTCACCGACTGGGTGGACGCGCAGGACGAAAGGGCGACGACCGCCGCCGCCAATGCCGCCAAAACGGAAATTCTTCTCATTTGAAACCTTCCTTATTTTTTAATCGCGGGTCTTACGGATCCGCGTATTTTGCGATAAGAGGGGCGCTTCCGACCGCGGGCGACCGCCTCAGTATTCGGCGGCGTCCATATCGAGAAGGGGAGCCAGTTCGGCCTGACGCGCCGCGACGAGCTTGAGGTCGGCGGGATGCACCGCGGATTTCATGGCATCCACGTTCTTCTTCACCCCGTCGATATACGTGGCCATCTGCGCGTTGTCGGCGTATTGGGCGGTATAGAGGTCGAGGGCGGATTGCATGGACACGATTCCGATGCAGTAGGATATTACGACGAATTTCACGAAGCCCCGGTCCCCGAGGCCGTTCTTTTTCATGACGGCCGCGACTTCCGCGGGGGGATTCAGCGAGCGGAGTTTCATGAAGGACGAGGCGAGGTCGGTATTCCCGTCGGCGCCCTCGAAGGCGTCGGGGAAATACCCGTCGTACTTGTCGCCCAGGGCGTCCAACCCTTCCTGAATGGCGTCGAAATTGGCGATGTAGGCGGATACGTCGGCGGCGGAGAGCACCTTTTCGGGCGCGGTCTGGGCGAAAAGCGGCGCCGACGCGAACAGGGCGAGGGTAACGACCGCGAACGCGATAACCGAACGGGAGGATGTTTTCATCGAAGGCTCCTTGTGACCGGGAAGGCGGAACGCCGGATAGGCAATCCGCCGCCCCCGGGAACCTATTCTACCACAACTTTATCGAGTTTCCAAATGTCCCGGACGTACTCCTCGATCGTTCGGTCGGAGCTGAATTTCCCCGAGCGGGCCACGTTCAGGAAGGCCATTTTCGCCCAGCGTTCCCGGTCGCGATACGCTTCCTCGAGTCGCTCGTGGGCCTCGGCGTAGGCGTCGAAATCCGCCAGGACGTAGTACACGTCGGGACGCTGGCCGTCGATTCCGTAGACGAGGGAATCGTAAAGCTCCCGGAAAAGGCCGTCGGTCTGGGCGCCGAAGGTCCCGTCCACCAGCTGGTGCAGGACCGCCGCGAGCTTCGGGTTTTTCGCCAGGTATTCCTGGGGGTTGTAATGGTGACCCGACTCGACCTTCTGGATCTCGTCGGCGGTCAGCCCGAAGATGAAGGCGTTCTCCGCCCCGGCTTCCTCCACGATCTCGATGTTCGCCCCGTCGAGGGTCCCGATCGTCACGGCGCCGTTGATCATGAATTTCATGTTGCCCGTGCCTGAGGCTTCCTTGCCGGCGGTGGAGATCTGCTCGGAAACGTCCGAAGCGGGAAAAAGCTTTTCCGCCAGGGACACGCGGTAATTCTCCACGAACACCACCCGGAGCTTCCCCCGTACCCGGTGGTCGTTGTTTACCAGGTCGGCGACGGAGTTTATCAGCTTGATCACGCTTTTCGCGCGGCGATAGCCCGAGGCGGCCTTGGCCCCGAAGATGAAGGTTCGCGCGACGGGCTCGTAGGACGGGTCTTCCACGACGCGCTGGTAGAGGTACATCACGTGGAGCACGTTTAGCAGCTGGCGCTTGTACTCGTGGAGGCGCTTGATCTGCACGTCGAAGATCGAGTCCGGGTCGATGAACACGTTCTGGGTTTCCTTGAGGTACCGGGCGAGCTCGACCTTGTTCGCCCGCTTGATCGCCATGAATTCCCCGAGGACCGCCCCGTCGTCGGCGAATTTCTCGAGCTTTTTGAGCAGGGACAGGTCCTTCTCCCAACCGTGGCCGATCTTCCGGGTAATGAACGCCGAGAGCGCGGGGTTCGCGTTCGCGAGCCACCGCCGCTGGGTGACGCCGTTGGTCTTGTTGTTGAATTTCGAGGGATACAACTCGAACCAGTCCCGAAGCTCCGATTTCTTGAGGATATCCGTATGCAGGGCGGCGACGCCGTTCACCGAGAACGCCGCGTGGATCGCGAGCCAGGCCATGTGGATCTTACCCTCGGAGATGATCGCCATGCGGTTCTGCTTTTGCCAGTCCTCGGGGAATTTCTCCCGAAGCTCGGCGAGGAAGCGGCGGTTGATCTCCTCGACGATCTGGTATACCCGGGGCAGAAGCCCCTGGAAGATCTCGATGGGCCACTTCTCGAGGGCCTCGGCCAGGATCGTGTGGTTGGTGTAGGCGAAGGTATTGGTTACCACGGCCCAGGCGGCGTCCCAGCCGAGCTGGCGCTCGTCGATCAGGAGGCGCATGAGCTCGGGGATCGCGACCACGGGATGGGTGTCGTTCAGCTGGATCACGTTGAACTCGGCGAAGCGCGACAGGTCGTTGCCGTGGTCGCGGTGGTATTTCGCCAGGAGGTCCTGGAGGCTCGCCGAGGAGAAGAAGTATTGCTGCTTGAGCCGGAGCGCCTTGCCCGAGGGACCCGAGTCGTTCGGGTAAAGGACCCGCGAAATGTTCTCGGCGCTGTTCTGCCGCTCGACCGCCCGGTTGTAATGCATGTCGTTGAAGAGCCGGAGGTCGAAGCCGTCCTCGCTCGAGGCCGCCCAGAGGCGGAGGCGGTTCACGGTCCTGGTATCGAAGCCGACGATGGGCACGTCGTAGGGGGTCGCGGTGACCTCCTCGCCGCCCTCGATCCGGAAGGCCACGTGCCCGTTTGCCTGGGTCTCCGCCACGGGGGTTCCCCCGAAGGTCACCTTGACGGCGAGGTCCGAGCGTTTTACCTCCCAGGGGTCGCGGTGCTTGAGCCAGTTGTCCGGGTATTCCACCTGGAACCCGTTCTCGATCCGCTGCTCGAACATGCCGTACTGGTACCGGATGCCGTAGCCGTGGCCCGGGTAGTCGAGGGTCGCGAGGGAGTCGAGGAAACAGGCTGCGAGGCGGCCCAGGCCGCCGTTCCCCAGGCCCGCGTCCGGTTCTTCCTCCTCGATCGAGGAATAGTCGAAATCGAGCTCCTCGAGCACCTCCCTCACGGATTCCATGATCCCGAAGTTGATCAGGTTGTTGCTGAGCGCGCGGCCCATCAGGAACTCCGCCGAGAGGTAGTACATCTGGCGGCCGGGATTTTCCTCGTACTTTTTGCGGGTGGCCATCCAGTTGGTTTGGATATATTCCATTACCGACGCCGACACGGCGTCGTAGATATCGTGCTTGTTCGCCTCGTCCAGATGCTTTCCGTAATTCCTCTTGAGCCTGGTCCGGATCGAGGTCTTAAAACTTTCTTTATCGAATTTCATGACGGTACTCCTGTTAACGCTTCGCCAACCCCTGCGTTGGGCCTTTCATTCGGTAGTAAGTAAACCGGTTTAACAAAAATATTATACTATCCGGGAGATGAGCACAACACCGCTTCGCCCGAGAATTCGATATTTTGCGTCGTTTTGAAGCTTTTCTTCGGCCCCTTCGGGCAAAATATCGGCGGGCGAGGGCTTGGCCGTATCGATCGCGCGATACCATTTCCTTCCCGGGGGCGGGGGGCAAAGGGTCACCGTGAGGTCCGACACGGAGGAGTTGAACATCACGCAAAAGTCGTTTTCGTCGCAATCCTGGGCGACGGTCGCCCGGGTACCGAGGAGGCGATAGGCGATGAACCGGTTCATCTTCCCCCAATCCGCGGGCTTTCCGTCGGCGCCGAACCATTCCACGTCGGGCATGATATGGGACGAATAATGGGCCCCCGTGAGGAATTCCGGGCGCAGGAAGGCGGGGTGCCGCCTGCGAAAGGCGATCATTTCCCGGACGAAACGGAGCACGCCGCCGTGCGTCCCGAGAAGGTCCCAGTCGAACCAGGAGATCGGGTTGTCCTGGCAATAGGCGTTGTTGTTCCCCCCCTGGGTTCGCCGGACCTCGTCGCCCATGAGGATCATCGGCGTGCCGAGGGACACGAGGGTCGAAAGGAAGAAGTTTTTCACCTGCCGGTCCCTGACCCTCTCGATGGAGGCGTTGGGGCTCGGCCCTTCCATGCCGTAGTTATAGCTCACGTTGTGGTCGCTGCCGTCGCGGTTGTTCTCGCCGTTCGCGTCGTTATGCTTGCCGTTGTAGGACACGAGGTCGTTCATCGTGAAGCCGTCGTGGCTGGTGACGAAGTTGATCGAATGGAAGGGCTTTCGCCCGTCCCGGAGGTAGAGGTCCGAGGAACCCGTAAGTCGGGTCGCCATGTGCGGGACCAGCCCGTCGTCCCCCCGCCAGAACGCCCGAAGGTCGTCGCGGAAGCGGTCGTTCCATTCCGCCCATCGGCCTCCCGGGAACCATCCAACCTGGTACGCGCCTCCCGCGTCCCAGGCCTCGGCGATAATCTTCGTGTTCCGAAGCACCGGGTCCTCGGCGATGCGCTCGATCATCGGGGGGTTCTCCAGCATCTTGCCGCGCTGGTCCCGCCCGAGCACCGAGCCGAGATCGAAGCGGAACCCGTCCACGTGCATCTCGGTTACCCAGTAGCGGAGGCAGTCCAGGATCAGGGTGCGCACCACCGGGTGGTTGCAGTTCACCGTGTTGCCGCAGCCCGAGTAGTTCCGGTAGTAGCGGGGATTGTCCTCGAGCATGTAGTACACGGAATTGTCGAAGCCCCGGAAGCTCATGGTGACGCCCCGCTCGTTGCCCTCGGCGGTATGGTTGAACACGATATCCAGGATGAGCTCGATCCCGGCGGCATGGAGGGCCTTCACCATCTCCTTGAACTCGCGAACCGGGCCGTCCCCGTCCCGAACCGACGAGAAGGACGATTTCGGCGCGAAGAAGGCGATGGTGCTGTAGCCCCAATAATTCTTCAGCCGCTCGCCGGTCTCGGGATTCGTCCGGGCGTTCTCCCACTCGTCGAACTCGTGCACCGGCAAAAGCTCGAGGCTCGTGATGCCCAGGGACTTGAGGTAGGGTATGGCCTCGATCACGCCCCGGAAGGTACCCGGATGCGCGACGCCGGAGGAGGGGTGGACCGTGAAGCCCCGGACGTGGGCCTCGTAAATGACGCTTTTACGGAGCGCGTAGTTGAGGGGCCGGTCGTCCCCCCAATCGAAATCGTCGTCATCGACCACCACGCATTTCGGGAAACGCTCCGCGGACTGGCGGGTGGTGTAGGCCAGGTCCGGGTCGTAATGGTGACGGGAGGGATGGGCCTCGAGCCCGAGGAAAATCGACGCGGGGGTGAGGGCCTTCGCGTAGGGATCGACGAGATACTTGTGCACGTTGAAGCGCATGCCCTCGCAGGGCCGGAAGGGGCCCTCCACGCGGTACAGGTACAGGGCGCCCGCCTCGAGGCCCTCGACGAAGACGTGCCACACGTCCCCGGTCCTGTTAAGCCCCGGGTCCAGGGCGTACGAGCGGCAAGGTTCCGCGTCGTCGGGCTCGCGAAAAATCTCGAGGATAACCGCCGTCCCGTGGCGGGAGAAACAGCTGAAGTTGACCCCTCCTACCATGACCGTCGCGCCGGACGGGAATGGCTTCCCGGGCAAGAATCTCAATTTTTCCATCTACAACGGAAATTATAGTTCGCTCCCCGGTTTTATGCTAGAATGAACTTTCGGAGACGATATGAAAAGCATTCCCGTGGTCAGCAGGACAAAAAGCACCGTACAGGCGTTCCAAAAGGCGTGCGAGGCCTCTTCAGGGGCATTCGTGCCCGTAATTCTCGAGGGACACGAGGAGAGCCTTTCCTACTTCAATTACGAATTGCCCGAGGTAAAGATAATCGACTTCGGGGATTCTGGAATCGACGTCGAGTCCCTCATCGCCTCCATCAACGAGGATCCCTGGCTCCTTTTCGGCGGGATCATCGCGATAGTCAACGACAGCGCGAGCAAGGCCGCCCTCGAAAAGAAGCGGGACCCGAACGTCGTGCTCGTGCTTACCCGCAAGGATTTCGAGTCCCACGCGGGAAGGGTCCTCAGGTTCCTTTCCCGTAACGTCCAGTTCCTCTTCAACCGCGGCATGCAGCAGCAGATGAATACCGCCGAAACCGGGTCCTTCGTGAGCGACAACGACCCGACGGACATCCTGTTTTACTGCAACCTGATCACCTCCTACCTCTACAACACGAACCGCGTGAACGAAGAGGGCCGGAGCGCCGTGCAGGGCGCGCTGATGGAGCTGCTCCTCAACGCCCTCGAGCACGGAAACTGCAAGATTACCTACGACGAGAAGACCGCCTGGCTTTCCAGGGGAAAGAACATGCTCGACCTCATCGCCATCAAGTCGAGCCTTCCCGAGGTCGAGCGCAAAAAGGTGTACATCTCCTACGACATCAGCAACGAGAGGACCAGGGTTTCCGTGAGGGACGACGGCGACGGCTTCGACTGGAAGGAGCGGGTAACCGGGGAGCTGAAGCCCGGGCTCCACGGCATGGGGATCAACATGGCCACGTCCTTCGTGTCCAAGCTCACCTACAACGACAAGGGGAACGAGGCGTCCTTCGAGATCCCGAATCTCAGGAACGTCACGAACACGATCCCGGCAATCATGAAGGAACAGAAGGTCCTCGAGTTCACGGACAAGCAGCTCGTGTGCCGGGAAAACGAACCCACTAACGACCTCTTCTACATCCGGTCCGGTAAATTCGCGGTCTACGTGCAGCGCAAGCTGGTGACCGTGCTGACACCGAACGATATCTTCATCGGGGAAATGTCCTTCCTCCTGAACGACCGGCGCTCCGCCACGATCATCGCGATCGGCCCCGGTACCCTGGTGAAGATACCGAAGATGGAGTTCATCTCCCTCATCCGGAGCCATCCGCACTACGGCGTGTTCCTCTCTCGGCTCCTCGCCCAGCGCCTCGCGCGGCAATCCAACGAGACCGTCGAAATCCGCAACGAGTTCGTCAGGGTTAAGGAAGAGCTCGAGAATATCCGGGCCCCGGGGACTTGAGCCCATGGGAAATCCCGTCGAGTCGGTCATCCGCGAATTCGGGGGCGACCCGAAATCGGTATTCGTATTTCCCTCCGACGTGGCCGCGACCCTGTGGCGCGAGGAAGCCCTCGACATTTTGGGCGTCGGCTCGATCGAGGCGCGGCGTTTCATCGCGTGGGACCGTTTCAAGGCCGAGGCGATCCGGGCCACCGCGGGGAACCGCCGCCCGGTCGCCGCGCCGATCCGGGGACTGTACGCCCGGGACCTCGCCCGCCGGAACGCCGAATCCGCCGAGCCCCTCTTCTCTTCCCTGATCCCGGCCGCCTATGCCGCCGAGGGAACGACCTTCGCGCCCTGGATCGCGAAGCTTCTCCCCCAGCTCGCGCTCTGGGAGGATAAAAGGACCCGCGCCCGGGACATGCCGCTCTTTCCCGTTCCGGAGGACCGGGAAGACCAGGACCTCGCCATATTGAAGGCGGACTACTCGGCCTTTCTCGCCCGTCACGGGCTCTTCGAGCCTTCCTGGGAAAAGCCCCCGCTTCGGGAAACCGGATTCTTCTATATTATCCTTTTCTTCGAGGCCATAGAGGACTGGGCCGAATTTGCCCCGGCGCTGAAGGGCGCCCCTTTCGTGAAGACCGTCTCGTCCCTCGCCCTCGCCGCCCCGGCGCCGGCGGTAACGGTGTACGAAAACTCCCGGGAGGAGATTCGCGCCTGCGCCCTCGCGATCGGCGAGCTTCTGGATAAGGGGGCCCCGGCGGACCGCATCGCGGTCAGCGTGCCCGATCTCGAGTCCGTCGCGCCCTACCTCACCCGGGAATTCGGCCTCCGCGGCATACCCTTCGAGTACCGGGCGGGTCAGCCCCTCGGTTCCCGCTCCGCGGGCAGGATATTCCGGCTCCTCGCCTCCTGCGTGGGGGAGGACTTTTCCTTCGCGAGCGTGAAGGCCCTGCTTCTCGACCGGGTCGTTCCCTGGGCAAATCCGGAACTCGCCGAACGGCTCGTCGCCTTCGGCCTCGCGAACCGGTGCGTCACCTCCTGGACGGACGACGGGAGGCGCATGGATCCCTGGGAAGAGGCGTTCCGGAACCCCGTCCGGTTTTCCGGGCCCGACGAGGGCCTCCGCGCATGGTATCGCGCCCTCAGGAAATCCCTCACCTCCCTCGCCTCGTCGAACGCCTTCTCGGAAATCCGGAACCGGTGGTTCGCCTTCCGCGCCGCGTTTTTCGAAATGGGGCTCCTCGATCCCGCCGACGACGCGGTGCTTTCCCGTTGCGTCGAGACCCTAAACGAGCTCGCGTCCCTCGAGACCGAGTACGCCGACGTGCTCGGGAGCGGGGCATGGAATTTCTTTCTCGATACCCTGGACCAAGCCACCTACGTGCCCCAGCGCGCGGCCGGGGGCGTGAACGTATTCCCCTGGCGGGTCGCCGCGGGCACGCCCTTCCCCTGGCACTTCGCCCTCGACGCGAGCCAGGACCGCGCCACGGTTTTCTACAGGCAGCTGCCCTTCCTCCGGGAAGACAAGCGGGAAGCCCTTCGGTCCCTGGAGGACGACGCGACCCCGGCCTTCATCTCGATTTACTCCTCCTGTCCCCGGGCATCCGGCCTTGCCGCGGCGCCGGGGGCCATGCGGTTTTCCGTTGCCCTCCGGTCGTTCAAGGGCTACACCACGGCGCATAATGCCCTGGAGCCCCTATCGCCCGCGGAAGGCCCGAACGGGTCGACGGACCCTCTCCGCGACGAGCTCGACTTCGCCGCCGGGACGGGAGAGCCGGACCGGCTCTATCCCGCGCAGCTCGAGGGGCAGGGCGCCGCCGAAGCCCGGGAACGGGGAGGAAGCCTCCCCCGGTTTTCCTTCCTTCGGGCCCCCTACCCGCGGTCCATGCCCGCCCTCGCGGCGCGGGTCGCCGCCCGGCAATTCGCCGACGACGCGGTACGGGTAAGCCAAACGGACCTCGCGACCCACTCGGTATGCCCCGCCCGCTGGTTTCTCCGCAAGATACTCGGGATCGAGCCCCCGACGCCGGACGCGGAACTCATGGACGACCGCAGGCTCGGCATCGTGTACCACGAGGTTTTCAAGCGGGTCTACGAACGTATCAGGGACGAGGACGGGGCGTTCCGTTCCGCGCGGCTCGGGGACTACGAGGCATGGGCGGCGGAATACGCCGCCGGGGCCGCGGCGAACAGCGACGAGTTCAAGGGTCCCCTCGCGGCTCCCGTGCTCGCGACCCTTACCGACCGAATCGCGAAGGGAGTGTCCGCCATGCTCGCCGAGGACGCGGCCCACCTCGACGGTTTCATTCCGGAATTCCTGGAGGAAGACATTTCCTTCACCGTCGACGGCATCCGCTATAACGGGAAGATCGACCGGATTTCCCGGCGGCCCGCCGACGGAAAGCTGGTGATCGTGGACTACAAGACGGGAAAGACGCCCTCCCTCGAGGCCTACAAGACCGACATGCCCTCCCGGCCCGGAATTATCGAAGACTTCCAGATGCCCTGCTACGTATTCCTCGCCGAAACCTCTCCCTCCAGCCCGTATCGCGGTGCCCGGGTCGAATGCGCCTGGTTCGCCAGCGTCCGGGAGGAAAAATTTTCCACCGTGGTGGACGACGGGGAGCCGGGAGGCCCGAAACCCAAGAGGGGAACCTTTACCCGCGACGAATTCGACGGAACGATAGCGGCGTTCGCCGGGGTGGCGGAAACCTTCGCCCGTTCCGTGAGGGATCTCGACTTCAGGCGCCCCGAGGGGCTTTCCCGGGCGGAATGCGCCCGATGCGATTACCTCCGGGTGTGCCGGTGGAACTATACGGTGGAAGGCGCATGAAAACCCTCAAGGAACTTCTTGGAGAACTCGACCCCGGCCAATACGCCGCGGCCACGGTGGACCGGAACGCGGTCATCGCCGCCGGCGCGGGATCCGGCAAGACTCGGGTCCTCGCCGCGCGCTACGTATACCTCGCGGTGGAGAAGGAAATCCCCGTGGACGAGATCGTCGCGCTCACCTTCACGCGGAAGGCCGCGGCGGAAATGTATTCCCGGATCTACGCGACCCTACGCGACCTGGACCATCCCAGGGCCCGGGAGGCCATAGCCGATTTCCACAAGGCCCGCATCGAGACGATCGACTCCTTCTGCAATTCCGTCGTCCGCGCCGCCTGCCGCCGTTACGGCGTGTCCCCGGATTTCGCGATCGACGACGACCGCGCCCGAGACCTCGCCGACTCCCTCGCCCTCCCCTTTTTCCTGGAACGGCGCGCGTCCCCGGCGATTCGCCAGCTCATGAGGCGGTATTCCTTCGCCGAACTCCCCTCGAGGCTCCTCGCCGAGACCGCGGCGAGGCACGTTCCCCTCTCCGGCCCCTCCGACTTCTCCGCCGCCTTCTCCCGCCAGAAGGATGCCGTGGCGCGCCGTTTCGGGGAGGTTCTCGACGGTATCTTTTCCCTCCTCGCCTCCATGGGCACCCTCTCGGGGGGCTCCGGCAAGGCTTGGACTTCCGTCACGGAACTTCTCGCCGGGGATTTCGACCGGCCGGAGACGGGCGACGTACCCGCCCTTTCGGCGTTTGGCTCGAAAATCGCCGCTATCGTCGGGGCCAACAAGTGGGGGGCCACTAAAAACGACGCCTGCCTCGCCATGAAGGAATACCAGGGAGAACTCAAGACGCTCCTCGAGGAATACCGGTCCCTCGTCAATTTCGCGGCGAACGAGCCGGTGATACGGGAAACCCTCGAGCTCGTTTCGGATTTCGCCGCCCTCTACGGCAGGAAAAAGAGGGAGGCGGGAACCCTCACCTTCGCGGACTCATCCCGCATGGCGGTGGACGCCCTCGCGGAGGACGGCGAGCTCCGCGCGGCCTACTCCTCGGGAATCAAGGCGATCATGATCGACGAATTCCAGGACGATAACGAGCTCCAGAGGGACCTTCTCTTCCTCCTGGCCGCCCCCCCATCCTGGAAGCCCCGGACCCCGGGCGCGATCCCGGGGGCGGGCGAAATTCTCGGCGACCGCCTTTTTTTCGTCGGCGACGAAAAGCAGTCGATTTACCGCTTCCGGGGCGCGGACGTTTCGGTATTCCGGACCCTCGAGCGGGACCTCTCCGGCGATGGGCTTCCCGTCCTCGGCACGAACTACCGGAGCGAGACGCCGCTCATCGAGGCCTTCAACGCGATATTTCCCGGGGTATTCCTGAACCCGGCGCTGATGGCAGAGGGGGATTTTCCCCTTTTCGAGGCGGCCTTCTCGCCCATCGGCGCGTCCCGGGTCACGCCGGGACTCGACCCGGGAATAACGGTGGTGCTCCTTCCCGAGTCGAATTTCTCCGAGAACGATCCCGGCGAGCTGACGCCCGCGGAAAGCGAGGCCGCCGAGGTGGCCGCCCGAATCCGGGCCCTCCGGGACGGGGGCTTTCTGGTTCGGGGAGAGAAAGACGGCGAAACGAGACCCCTCGAGTACGACGACGTGGCGATCCTCTTCCGGACCACCGGGCGGCAACACCTTTTCGAGAAGCATCTCCGGGCCCGGGGCATTCCCTGCCAAACCGAGTCCCTCACGGGGCTCTTCGCCGACGCCCCGATAAACGACCTGTATGCCCTCCTCCGGCTCGCCGTCTATCCCCGGGACCTCGCGGCCTACGCCATGTTCCTCCGTTCGCCCCTCGCGAACCTCGACGACGAAACCGTGACCCTCGCCCTTCTCGCCGCGGCACAGCCCGCCGGTACGCCCGGGATACCCGGGACCGCCGGGTCGGTCGAAGGCGGGGTCATGGGCACGGGAACATCGGGTGGGGACCTCTTTCCCGCCTCGGTCGGGGAACTCCTCGGCGGAGACGAGAAAAGGCGATTTCTCGCCGCGAAGGAACTCTGGGACGGCACCCGTCGGCTCGCCGACAAGATACCCGCGGCCGAACTCGTCACCTCGATCTGGTACCGCGCGGGGTACCGTTACTCCGTGGTGCGCGACCCCTCGCTCCACCGCTTCGCCGAGCTCTACGATTATTTCTTCGAGCTCGCGCGCCAGGCGGACGCCAGGGGCGAAACCCTCGCGGCCTTTCTCGACCGGGTTTTCGCCCTCATGCAAAGCGGGGAGCGGGTCGACGACCTCGATATCCCCGTGGAAAAGACCGGCGGCGTGCGCCTCATGACCGTCCACAAGAGCAAGGGGCTCGAGTTTCCCGTGGTCTTCGCGGTGAACGCCGACGGGACCGGCCGGAACGACGCCAACGCCGACCCCGTGTACGCTTCGGAGGAATTCGGGCTGACCGTGAATACCGGCGCGTCCGAGGAAGCCCCGGAGGCGGGCAGCAACTGGTTCTGGAATCGCGTGCGCGAGGAAGAACGGCAAAAGGCCGACGCGGAACTTCGGCGCCTCCTCTACGTGGCAATGACCAGGGCCGAGGTTCGGCTCTACGTTACCGCCTGCCTGAAGGTAGACTCCGAACCGGTCGACGCGCCCCGAACGGCGGGAGAGCTCGCGAACCTGCTTTCGCGA
The DNA here is from genome assembly GCA_003245785.1 of Spirochaetales bacterium. Taxonomy (GTDB): domain Bacteria; phylum Spirochaetota; class Spirochaetia; order Treponematales; family Treponemataceae; genus Teretinema. Next base: position 15,440 of record QKCE01000252.1, read on the forward strand.
ATGCTCGACAGGAAAGAAGAAAACGCCCGGGGAAAGCCGGTCCGGCGCCGAAGCTTTCTCGAGCTCCTCGCGCCCCCGCTCGCCGGACTCCTCTCGGGGGGTGAAATACCGCGCCTCACCATCGAGGAAGCGCTTCCCCGCAGACACGGCGACGCGGCCGGGGGAGACGACGCGACTATGCCCGCGTCGGATTTCCACGCCCGTTTCCGGGACCTTGCCCGGCGCGTCCCCGCGGTCTCCCACCCCGCCCCCCCGCGAAGGAGGCTTTCCGTCACCGGCTTCGCCTCGGAAGCCGCGCGAGCGCGTGAAGCCCCGTCGGAAACCTCGGCGGAACGCGCCGCCGTCGAGGCCGCCGCGCCCGCCCCCGGCGACGATCCCCTCGGCCGCCTTCTCGACAGGCTCGGCCTTACCCCGGCCGAATTCGGCACCTTCGCGCACCGGGAAATAGAGGCCCGCATGACCGGGCTCCCGGCCTTCATGCCCGCGGAAATACGGGGCGAGGCGGCGGCCTTCGCGGAACGGTTCCTTTCCTCGGAGACGGGAACACTCGCCCTCGCGGCGACGCGGCGCGAAAACGAGTATGCCTTCGTCACGAAATGGGAAACCGACGGGGAGACGCTGCTCCTCTCCGGCCAAATGGACCTCGCCTTCGAGAGCTCCGGCAAGCTGTACGTAATCGACTTCAAGACGGACCGGGTCGAAAACCCCGAGGAACACCGCCTTCAGCTCGCGGTATACCGCAAGGCCGCCCGGGAACTCTTCGGTCTCCCGGTGGAAACCCGTTTGTTCTACCTGCGCACCGGGCGGTGCGTAACGGTGGAAGAATAGCCGCCCCCGCCGATCGGCTCAAGTATTCCCCCGTAATGCCGATAAACAATCAGGCGTGTCCCACGATCCGCTTTTTTTCTTTTGAAATTCCGCGGAAGAGTGCTACACTTTTTATATTAACCATTATTGCGCGATAAAAAGGAACGGGAATGAGGGACATCGAGTATTACAAATCGCGGCCGAAAATTGACGCGCATAATCATTTGAATCTCGGCATGCGGTATTCCTCGTTTCTCGCCTGGTCCGGCAAGAAGATACCGAACTTTCCCCGAATGATGGATGGCCTCGACGAAATGCACGACGTGATCGGGAAATATACCCGTCCCCGTTGCCGCACCAGGGAGGACGTCGAAAGACTCATCGAGATGTCGATCCTGGACGCGATCGCCGACGGCGTGACGGTCCTCGAGGGCTCTATCGATATCGGATTCATGGTCCATTTCCAGGGCGACGTCGAGTCCTTCTTGCGTATGACCTCCGATTTGGCGCGAAAATACGCGGACAAACTCGACATGCGTCCCGAACTGGGGCTCGGCAAAACGTTCGACAAGGATAAGATTACCAAATGGGCCCCGGAGCTGATGCGCAGCGGCGTGTTCACCAGCATCGACCTGTACGGCCCCGAGATCGAGGACGGAATCGAGGAATTCAAGCATATCTTCGAGCTGGCCGAACGGCTCGACATCAAGAAGAGGGCCCACGTCGGGGAGTTTTCGGATGCCCGGTCGGTGCGTCGGTTCGTGGAATTCTTCGACCTCCACGAGGTACAGCACGGCATCGGCGCCGTGGGGGACGACTCCGTCCTCCGCTTCCTCGCCGACAGGAAGGTCCGTTGCAACGTGTGCCCCCAAAGCAATTACATGTTGGGGGCGGTAAAGGCCCTCGAGGAACATCCGATCAAGCGCATGCTCGACGCGGGCGTGCCGGTCACCGTGGGAACCGACGATCTCCTGTTCTTCGACCGGACCGTGAGCGAACAGATTTTCGACCTCGTGTCCCTCGGCGTCATTACCGAAGCCGACTCGGACAAGCTCCTCGCCGAGGGTATCTGATACCCGGCGAACTAATTCCCCGCCCGCTCAAACTTTTTTGATTTCCTTCATCCGATAAGCCGCGCGAACCCCGACTTTCAGCGTACATCGGCCGCGCCATCCAGCGCCGCCCGCTTTGCCTACCGCAAATGGACCATCAGGAGCATCACGTCGGAATTGCGCAAGCCCGAGATGCGCGAGGCCTGGCCGAGGGTCGCCGGCAGCACTGCCTTGAGCTTCGCTTTCGATTCCGAGGAAAGGCCGGGAATCGCGTCGTAATCGAAGGTCGCGGGGATCGGCGTATCGTCCATCTTCCGCAGGCGGTCCACCCGCCGGTCCTGGGCGTCGATATAATGCTCGTAGCGTATGTCGAGTTCCGCGGCCGTCCGTATTTCCGGCGGAAAGGTCGAGAAGGCCGGGTCAAGGGCGATCACGTCCTCAAGGGGGACGTGGGGGTCGCGAAGGGCTTCCGCGCAGGTCTTACCCGCGTGCTTCTCGAGGGACGGCCGCTCCCGCGAATCCGACGCGCGCACGCGCCGCTCGGAAAGGAGCGCGGTAAGTCCCGAGCGAAGGGCGAGCTTTCTCTCGAGCCGCTCCATCGCCCCGTCTCGCCGAAGCCCGATTTCCATGGCCCTGAGGGTAAGCCGCTCGTCGGCGGTGTCGTGCCGCAACCTGAGCCGGTATTCGGCCCGGGCGGTGAACATGCGATAGGGTTCTTTGGTGCCGAGGGTGACGAGGTCGTCGATGAGCACGCCGATATACGCGTCCGCCCTGCCGAGGATGAAGGGTTCGTAACCGGCGGGAACCTCGCCGGGTCCCGGCCGCGCCGAAGCAGCGGCCCGGGCGAAGAGGGCGGCGTTTATGCCCGCGATGAGCCCCTGCCCGCCCGCTTCCTCGTAGCCCGAGGTGCCGTTGATCTGTCCCGCGGTGAAAAGCCCCCGGATCCGCTTGGTTTCGAGGGCGGCGGTGAGTTGCATAGGGTCCAGGTAATCGTATTCGACGGCGTAGGAAGGCCGGGTCACGACCGCGTTTTCGAGACCGGGAATCGTCCGCATGAAGGCGTCCTGCACGTCCTCGGGAAGGGAGGATGAAAGCCCGTTGATGTACACTTCCTCGGTATCGAGGCCTTCGGGCTCCAGGAAGAGCTGGTGCCGCTCCCGCTCGGCGAAGCGGACGACCTTGTCCTCGATCGAGGGACAATAGCGGGGTCCGACTCCCTGAATACGCCCTGAATACAGGGGGGAGCGGTGGATATTGGCGTCGATAATCCTGTGGGTTTCCCCGTTCGTCCAGGTGAGCCAGCAAGGTACCGAAGGACGCTCCACCCGGTCGGCGGAGAACGAGAAGGGGCGCATTTCCGGGTCGCCTTCCTGCCGCTCGAGTACGGAATAGTCGACGGAGTTCGCGAGGATGCGCGGGGGCGTGCCGGTCTTGAGCCGTCCCACCGTAAAGCCGCCGGCGCGGAGCGAGCCGCCCAGGCCACGGGCCGACTGCTCGCCGAGGCGCCCTTCGGGAGCTTCGTATTCGCCGATGAAAATTTTGCCCTCGAGGAAGGTGCCCGTCGTGAGCACCACCGCGGAGGCGGAAATTTCCCTGCCCCTGGCGGTCACTATCGCCCGGATCGAGCCCGAGGGGGCGGTCCCGGCGGAAAGCCGCCGCGGCGCCCCGCCCGGCGCTTCGACGACGAAATCGACGACGGTATCCTGAAAGAGGTGAAGGCCCCTTTCGAGTTCCAGGGCGTGCTTCGCGAGGGTTTGATAGCGGTATTTGTCGGCCTGGACCCGGGGAGCCTGCACGGCGGGTCCCCGGCTCCGGTTGAGAAGTCGGTATTGGATCATCGTGGTGTCGGCGAGACGCCCCATTTCGCCGCCCAAGGCGTCGATTTCCCGCACGATGTTCCCCTTCGAGATGCCCCCGATGGAGGGATTGCAGGAAAGTTTCCCGATGGCGTCGAGGGATTGGGTGACGAGGAGGGTCTCAAGCCCCATCCGGGCGGACGCGAGCGCGGCCTCGATGCCGGCATGCCCGCCGCCGATTACTATTACGTCGTATGCGGTATAACGAAAGCCCATAGCGGCCCAGTATAGCCCCGGTGTCGCGACCGCGTCTACGTGGCCATGCGGACAGCGAGGGGAGGCATCCGTATGATTCGGTCCGCCAGGACCTCCGCCTCGGTCGGATCGTGGGTCACGTAAATCGCCGAATACCCGAGTTCCCGTTGGCGGGAGCGCAATTCGTCCCGGAGCCTTCCGCGAAGCTCGACGTCGAGGGCCGAGAGGGGCTCGTCGAATAGCACGAGGTCGGGATTCACCGCGAGGGTCCGCGCGAGGGCGACCCGCTGTTTTTCCCCGCCGGAAAGGCCCTCGATTCGCCTTTTGGCGAACCCCGAGAGCGAGAAGCGCTCGAGCCATTCCCCCGCGGCCATGCGGCTCTCCCGCGTGCCCATCCCGGCGGCCTTGAGTCCGTAGCCGATATTGTCCTCCACCGAAAGGTGGGGGAAGAGCGCGTGATCCTGGAACACCATGCCTATCCTCCGCTTCGCCGGGGGGAGCCGGGTCAGGTCGCGGCCCGCGAGAACGACGCTTCCCGCGTCCGGGGTTTCGAGCCCGGCGATCATGCGGAGCGTCGTGGACTTTCCGCATCCCGAGGGACCGAGCAGGGCCAGGGCCTCGCCGCGGGCGAGGTCGAAGGAAATCGCGACCGCCGCCGTCGCCCATCTTTTTTCGAGATCCCGGACCTCGAGCCACGCATTACCGTTCATTGGTACCGCCGTCTTGCAAGAAAAACGCGATTCCCGCGACGCAGGAAAGGGTCACCGCGCAGGCGCAGGCCTCGGAAAACCGGTAGGAGCCCGCCAGGCGGAAAAGGAGAAGCGCGAGGTTTTCGTAACCCGGCACCGAAAGGACCAAGGGAAGGGTCGCGTCGCCCGCGCTGATGGCGAAGACGAGGGCGGCCCCCGAAAGGGCCCCGCGGGCCGAAAGGGGCAAGAGGACCCGGTAAAACCGGTCGATGGGACCCGAGGAAAGGAGCAGTGAGGCCTCGTGGATCCCCGCGGGCACCCGCTCGAGGGCGCTTTGTATTTGAGCCCAGGCGAAGGGCCAGGCGAGGGAAGCTTGGGCGACGACGAGGGCAACCCACCGCCCCCTGGGGGAGAGGAGTGTCCACCCGAAACCGAGCATCACGGGGGAAACCGCGAGGGGAAGGAGAGGGGCGAAGCGGGACGCCGCGCCACGGAGTCCCCGGGGAGACGCGCCCCCGCCGTAGGCCGCGAAGGTAAAAGCAAGGGATGCCGCCGTCGCCAGGGCCGCGGCGGCGAGCCCGGTGGATACCGTGGCGCCCAGGGCCGGGAAGAAATTCCGCCTGCCCAGAAAAGACCGCCACGTCCCGAGGCCCGCCGCGAGGGACGCGCCGTATTGGGCCCCCGAGGCGCTCACCGCGAGGGACCGGGCCGGTATCGACAGGAGCGGGCCGATGAAGAATACGAAAATGCCCCCGAGGAGCGCCGCGGCGAATGCCGTCTCGCCCGCGCCCCGAATGCGCCTCCTGGGCCTCGGGACGTCGCGGGAGGAGGTTCCCCCGCCGAGTTTCCCCTGGAGCCGCGCGTACAGCGCGATGATCGCGACCGCGGCGATCGTCTCGATCGCCGCTATCAGGGACGCAGTGCGGAAATCGAGAAGGTTTCTCGCCGACTGGTAAAGTTCCACCTCCAGGGTGGTTCCCCCCACCCCGCCGAAAAGCAGCACGATCATGAAGCTGAAAAAGCAGTACAGGAACACGAGGGTCGCACCGGAGAGCGCGGGCCTGGCGAGCCGGGGAAGGGTAACGGTGAGGAACGCCCGGACGGGCCCGGCGCCGAGGAGCGCGGCGGCCTCTTCCTGGTCCGCGGGAAGGCGCTCCCATACCCGGGAGACCGTCCGCATCACCACCGGGAAGTTATACAGGCCGTGGGCGAAGACCACGCCGGTCATGGAATAGAGGAAGGTTACGGGAGGCTCGTTGAGTCCGAAAGCCTTCGTCAGGAACAGGTTGAGCCAGCCCTGCCGGCCGTAATACAGCACGAAGGCGAGGGCGATTATCATGGGCGGCACGCTCAAGGGCACCGCGGAGAGGGCTAAAAGGAATTTGCGGCCGGGGAAATCGCGACGCGCGACGAAAAAGGCGGCGGGAACGCCCACCGCGAGGGCGCACAGGGTCGAAAGGGAGGCTTCCGCCAGGGTAAACCGGAGCGCGGACAGCAGCCTCGCCGTCCGGAGCGCCGGGTCGCCCTCACCCGCCGAGGTAACCCCGAAGAGGGCGACCAGCGCGGGCACGAGGAACCCCGCGGCGACCGCGAGCAGGGACGCGAGGCCGATCACTGCCCCCGCGTATCCCTTGCCCGATGCAAGCCGGCCGCGGATGCTTGTCATTTTGAGAGGATGGTAACCGCTTTATCGATTGCCGCGGTTACGTCGGCGGATGCGACCGTCAGGGTCTTGGGCGCCATGGGGGCCGCCTTGAAGCTCGCGGGCAGGGTCACCGAAGGCGACACCGGGTACATGAACTGGGTCAGGGGCAGGACTTCCTGCGCCCCGTCGGTGAGCATGAAATCGATGAACGCCTTGGCCCCTTCGGGATTCTTCGCCCCCTTCGCGAGGCCGAGCCCCTCGATCTGCGCGACGTGGCCCTCGGGGAAGATCAGCGCCTCGTAACGCTCGGTATTCTCGAATTCCACGTGGTACGCGGGGCTCGTCGTGTAGCTGATGACCAGCGGAGCCTCGCCGGAGGTGAACAGCGAGTATCCCGCGTCCCAGCCGGGCGCCACGGTCAGCACGTTGCCCTTGAGCCGCGTCCAGAAATCGGGCCAGTCCTTGCCGAAGGCCGCCATCGCCCAGGCGAGAAAGCCCGTGCCCGGGGTACTCGTGCGCGGGTCCATCAGGATGATCTTTCCGGCGAAACGGGGAGACGCGAGGTCCGCGAGGCTCGAGGGGGGCTCGATCCCCGAAGCGGTATCGAAAATCATCGCGAATTGACCCCAGTCATAGGGGGTCAGGAGCCAGTCGTCGGCGAGGCGCAGGCCCGCGGGGACGACGTCCGCACCGGCGGGCTTATAGGAGGCGAGCACGCCGGCCTTCCGGGCCGCGTCGATCAGGTTGTTGTCGAGGCCCACGAGCACGTCAGCCCGAACGTCCTTCTTCTCGAGTACCGCCCGGGAAAGGACCTGTCCCGCGTCGCCGCAGGAAACGAGGTTCACGGCGATCCCGGTTTTCCCGGTAAAGCGCTTGGCGAGTTCCGGACCGGGACCCCATTCGGCCGTGAAGGAATCGTAGGCATAGACGGTAATTTCGTTCGAAGCGGTCGCCGCCTCGGAAGAACCTTTCGCGGCGAGCTGTCCCGCCGCGACCATCAGGGAAGAAAGTAAAAAGAAGGTGAAAATTCTGGTTTTCATCGCTCCCTCCGCCGGTATTACCCGGATACAGGTTGGCCGGCCCCAGGGGCCGACGCGTAAGGGTATGATCTCAGCCTTAAGTCGAAGGGGCGGAACGCCGATTCGACCAGGCACCCCTGGCAAGGGCCATAGTATCGAAGGCCGGGAAAAATTGCAAGTTAACCCGTTCGCTGTTATACTCGGCCCATGGGCACCAATACCGCCAAAAAAACCGTCCGCCGCGTGCTTTGCGTGGGTTCAGCGTCGGTCGACATAAAGGCATTCAGTTTTCAGGAAGACGTGCAAAACGCGTACCGCGAGGGCACGATCGACCTCGTGGCCGGGGGAGTGGCCCGGGGCATGGCGCGAAACCTCCGCCAGCTCGGCTTCGAGGTCTCCATCGCCTCGGTGATCGGCCAGGACATCTTCGGCGAATTCCTGCGAAAGGACCTCTCTACCGCGGGTGTGAATACCGGGCTTTTGCGGGTAAGCAAAACCTCGTCGACCGCCCTCTTCTCGGTCATGGCCGCGAAGGGCGGCGGCTCGTCCTGCGTGTACGCCAACGGCGTCCTTCAGGAGATAACCGTGGACCGGGAGTTCACGGACTTCATGGACCGGGAAAAAATCGATACCCTGGTCATCGACTCGAACGTGTCCCACGCGGTGCTCGAGCGCCTCTATTCCCTGAAGGCCGCCGAAGGCCCCAGGCCGCTATTCGTGTTCCAGAACGCCACCTCGCCGGATATCGCGAAGAAATCCCTCGCTTGGGCGCCCCTGGTCGATCTTTTCGCGGCGAACGAATTCGAGGCGGCGGCGATAATCGGCGAGACCGCCACGCCCGACGAGGCCTTCGCCGACCGGTTCCGGGCCCTGGGCTACAAAAACTTCATCATTACCTTCGGGGAACGGGGCGTCCTCGTCGCCCTCGGGCCAAAAACCTGGATAGAGCCGGCCTACAAGCCCTCGGTCGTGGTCGACACGATCGGCGCCGGCGACGCCTTCGCCGCCGGCTTTCTCTATGGGTACCTCGGCGAGCAGAACGAGAAAACCTGCATCCGGTTCGGCCTCGCCTCCGCCCGCGAGACCATCGCCACCCGCGATACGGTATGCAGTTTCCTCACGGCGGAATACCTCGATGGCTTTCACCTCAACGACCAGGCATAGGGAGGCGGATATGCCCGCAAAAGGAGGAATCTTCATGGCTGGATTGCTTTCATGGGCCGCGGTAGCCCTCGCGGCAGCCCAAACGGCGCCCGGTACGCCGGCCGGAACGCCCCCCGACGGGGAACGTCTCCGCCGTGCGGAAGGCTTCGCGGAATCCCTCGAATGGACCGGCCAAGATTCCCTGCGCTTCGCCTTCGGCGGGGTAACGGTCGTTGTCGATCCCCTCGTCGGGCCCTCGGGAAGCGACCGGGCGGACTTCATCCTCATCACCCACCCGCATCAGGACCACCTTTCGCCGGCTTCAGTGGAAGCCTGGTCCGGAGCAGAAACGGCCGTTATCGCGCCGGTCTCGGTAGTTCCCGAGATCCGTAAATTCCATGAGGGACCGATCGAGGGGCTCAAGCCGGGGGATACCTTCAAGCTCGGCGACGCGACGCTGGAGGCGGTCCCGGCCTACAACGCGAAGAAACAGAACTTCCACCCCAAGGCGAACGGCTGGCTGGGTTACGTGCTGGACGACGGGAAGCTTCGGGTCTATATCGCCGGCGATACGGAACGCATCCCGGAAATGAGGGAAATCCGGGCCGACTCGATTCTCCTGCCCCTCGGCCAGGTATATACGATGAACGACGTCGCCGAGGCCGTCGCCTGCGTCGCGGACGTCCACGCCGTACTCGCGATCCCGGTGCATTGGGGCCAGTACGAGGGCTCCGCGGAGGACGTCAGGCGGTTCGGCGAACTTCTCGGGAGCAAGGCGCGACTTTTCGTACCGAACAGAAAGAAAACCTTTTAGGGAAACCACTCTCCCCGGTCCAAATCGGGCCTGATGCCGGGCCTCGTCAGGGCGAAGTCGTAACGAGTCGGGTCCCCGGGACAAAATTCCCGAAATCGCGCCGTGACCGCGAGGGCGGTCGCGAGATTGGGCGGGGCGCTTTCCGGCGCGAAGCCAAGCCGGCGCGCAACCCAGGACATGTGGGTATCCATCGGCTGCACGAGCCGCGACGCAAGCGAGGGGTCCCAGCCGCCGGGATCGACGGCGTCCTGACGCACGAGCCAGCGAAGCATCAAAAAAGGCCGCTTGCACGCCGAGCCCCCGGTAGGCGAGGGCAGGAGGTTTTTCGCGTAGGGAAACGTATCCCGCGGCAAGCCTTTGGCCAAGGCCGCCCGTTCCCGGACCTCACGGACGAAAAGATCCAGGGCGGGGGCGAGCGTGCCGGCGGCGAAGGGTAGCGGCTCCCCACTGCCCGGTCCCGACCCCGCGAAATCCGAAAACGCCGCGCCCAGGCTCCCCCATTCATCGATAATTCCCCGCGCCCCGAAAAGAAGCGCCGCCACGTCGTCTCCCGAAAAGAACCGGTACCGAAACCCGGCAAACGCCGCGGCGATATCCCCGGTGCCCGAAGAATCCAGGAAATCCCGGGGCGTGCCGCCCATCCGGGCCAAGGCGTCGCGCGCGGCGCCGACGATGAGCCCCGCCCGACCCACCGCGAGGGAGGACGCGACGAGGGCGGCGATTTCCCTGTCGCGGATATCCGGGCAATCCCGGGCGACCTCGAGGGGGTCCGGGCTGATGTACTCGGGGCGATTGAAGCGCCCGTAGGTCATTTCCAAAAACGCGGCGAGCGCGGCGGGGTCCTGTTCGTGCACGGCGATAAATATACCCGCGACCGCCTTCGGGGTATAGCCTTCCGCGACCCCTTGCGTACGGTGAATATTTGGATGGCGGAAGCGCCGAAGAACGCCTTGTCGTGAGCCCTTGAGAATGCCGATTTCGCCATCGACCCCGAACGACCCGGTTTCGCCCGCCAAAACTTCGAACATCCGGCTTGTATCGCGTCGTTCGGTAACTATAATTAAGTATTGAACTTTTTTTCGCCAAGGATTTCCCATGAAACTCACCGATTCGTTGCTTTTCAAGTTGTTGCCCGCCATGGGCATACCGACGGTCATCCTCTCGGTCGGCATCGGCTTTTTCGCCTATACGGGCTCTTCGAAACTGCTCGTGGACCAGGTAGAGCGGCTCCTCTCGTCTGACTCGGCGAAATTGGCCGAGAACTACGAGAATTGGGTGCTGATGCAATTTGCCCAGCTCGAATCCCTGGCCGCCATGACCGAGATAGACTATTCAGACGATATGTACGCCCGTCTGGCCGACGAGTCCGCGCGTTTGGGATACAATTCCATATCGCCGGCGGATCCGTCGGGGATATTGCACCTTGCGGGGGGAAAAACCGCGGATCTCTCCCAACGGCCCTACCTCCGTTCCGTACTCTCCACCGGCAAGCCGGCTATTTCCGATCCCGTCTTCAGCGCCGTGGCCGGGGAGGAACACCTCCTCACCGTCCTGTTCGCCGTCCCCGTCTTCGAGGAAGGAAAACTCGCGAAGGTCCTCATCGGCCAACGGAAGGCCGAATTCCTCAATTCGAACATCTCGAGCGTCGATTACGGCCCGGGATCCGAAAACTACATGATCAACGGCGCCGGTGTCGTCATTGCCGACACGAACGCCGAAACCGCCAAGGCCAGGGCAAATCTCCTCGAGACGGCCCGGGAGAGCGGGGAACACGGCGCCCGCGTGACGGTCCTGGAGGAAATGATCGCCGGCCAAAGCGGGGTGAAAAGCTACGAAACGGGCGCGGGAACCCGATACGTGGGATACGCCCCCGTGAGGGGAATGTCCTGGAGCGTCGCGATCGACGTTCCGGAAGCCACGATTACCGCGCCGCTGGTCAAGCTTCGCCTTTCCATCGTCATCGTTTCCCTCGGCGCGATCCTGTTTGGCTTGGGCTACTCGCTCGTCGCCGGCCTATCCTTCGTTCGCCCCATCAAATCCCTCGCGGCCGGTTTCCGCGAGGTCGCGGAAGGCGACGCGGACCTCACGCGACGGCTGCCGTCCAAGGGCAAGGACGAGATTTCCGAGACCGTCTCGAGCTTCAACGCCTTCGTCGCGAGCCTCCAGGGCATCATACAGTCCCTACGCGCTACCCAGGGGTCCCTGGGAAACATCGGGGAAAACCTTTCCGTCAATTCCGTCGAATCCGCCAGCGCCATCGGCGAGATAATGGCGAATATCGGGAGCGTACGGAAGCATGCCGATATCCAGCACTCCCAGGCAGGCGAGATGCGGGAGGCGATGGGCGATATCTCCGAGGGCATTCACGAACTCGACCGCCTGATCGAAACCCAGGTATCGGGCAGCACGGAAATGGCCGCGTCGATAGAGCAGATGGTCGGCAACATAGACTCGGTCGCCACTTCGACCGAAAGGATGACGCAGGCCTTCCGATCCCTCGCCGCGGCGGTCAGCGACGGGAAGGCAAAGCAGGTCTCTGCCGAGGAAAACGCCCTGGGCATCTCCCGGAAATCCGAGCTGCTCAACGACGCAAACCTCGCCATTACCGGCATCGCGGCCCAAACCAACCTATTGGCCATGAACGCGGCGATCGAGGCGGCCCACGCGGGTAACGCGGGAAGGGGGTTCAGCGTCGTCGCCGACGAGATCCGCAAGCTATCCGAGCAGGCAAGCGCCCAATCGAAGGCGATCAACGTCCAGATCAAGGAAATACAGAAGGGTATCGGCACGGTCGTCAGCGCGACGAAGGATTCCACCCAGGTATTCGCCGCCGTCTCGAACGGCATCGAGACGACGGGAGACCTCGTGACGGAAATCGAGGGGGCAATGTCCGAACAGCGGAGCGGATCCCGGCAAATCCTCGAGGCCCTCAGGGACCTGAACGAGGTAAGCGAATCCGTCAAGGCGAAGGCAGGCGACATGACCGCCTCCTCCGAGCGGGTACGCCTTTCCGTGGACGAGCTCAACGAAACGGCTACCATGATCTTCAACAGCATGGACGAAATGACCGCCGGGGCGACCCAGATAAACGTATCGGCTCAGCGCGTGTCGGACCTCTCCCGGGAAACGAACGAGAGCATCCAGACGATGGCTCGCCAGACCGACAAGTTCAAGGTGTGAGCGAGCGGGAACCGATCGTGAAACAAAAAAGGCCCGGGGGATAACCCTCGGGCCTTTCGTTTTCAACATGGTTTCCGGCGTTTACCGCGCGTATTCCACGAAGAAATCGCCGTGCGATTTCTTCAAGGATATGCTCGATTAGCGAGCATATTCCACGATTCTGGTCTCCCGGATCAGGGTTACGCGGATGCGTCCCGGATACCGGAGGTCGTTCTCGATCTTCTTAGCGATCTCGCGGCCGAGTTCCTTGACTTCCGCGTCCGCGATCTTCTCGTTGTTCACGAGCACGCGGAGTTCGCGACCGGCCTGGATGGCATATGCCTTCTCGACTCCCTGGAAGCTTTCCGCGATGCTCTCGAGGTTCTCGAGGCGCTTCACGTAGTTGTCCAGGGTCTCGCGCCGCGCGCCGGGACGGGCCGCGGAGATCGCGTCGGCGATCTGCACGAGCACGGACTCGATGCAGGAAGGCTCCACGTCGCCGTGGTGGCTCCCGATCGCGTTGATGACCCGGGGGTCCTCGTTCATCTTCCGCGCCATGTCGATGCCGACCTCGGCGTGGTTCTGGTCCGAATCGTTCTCGGCGCCCTTTCCGATATCGTGGAGGAGCGCGCCGCGCTTCGCGATTTCCCGGTTGGCCCCGACTTCGGCGGCGAGCATTCCGGCGATCATGGCCACTTCCTTCGAGTGGTACAGCACGTTCTGGCCGTAGCTCGTGCGGAAGTAAAGGCGACCGAGGGCGCGCACGCCTTCCTGGCTCATGTTGTGAATGCCCAGGTCGAAGAGGACCTTCTCCCCTTCCTCGTAGATTTTCTGGGAAATCTCGCGGGTAACCTTCTGAACGATTTCCTCGATCCGGGCGGGATGAATGCGCCCGTCCAGGATGAGCCGTTCGAGGGAAACCTTCGCGATCTCCTTGCGAACCGGGTCGAAGCACGAAATCACGACGGCCTCGGGGGTATCGTCGATGATCACGTCCACGCCGGTCAGGGTTTCGAGGGTGCGGATATTCCGGCCCTCGCGCCCGATAATGCGGCCTTTCATCTCGTCGCTCGGGAGGCTCACCGTCGCGACGGTAATGTCGCTGGTGGTTTCCGTGGCGATCCGCTGGATCGTCGTGACGAGGATGTCGCGGGCCTTCTTGTCGGAGGTGACCTGGGCTTCCTGTTCGATCTTGTTCAGGAGGGCCTGCGCGTCATGCCGGGCCTCGTTTTCGAGGTCCTTGATGATCAGGCCTTTGGCTTCGTCCGCGGTAAGTCCGGAAATTCGTTCCAATTCCAGGCGGTAGCGCTCTTCCTCGCCGAGTAGAAATTTCTCCCGGTCGGAAATAGCCTTATCCTTTTCGACGAATTGCTGCTCGGTTTTGTCCATCGACTCGCCGCGCTTGTCGAGGGCTTCCTCTTTCTGCGTCAATCGCCGTTCGTAACGCTGGAGCTCTCCCCTGCGTTCCCGATTTTCCCGCTCCTGCTGGTTTCTTTCTCGAATTAGCTGTTCTTTTGCTTCTAGAAGAATTTCCTTCTTTTGAGCTTCTGCTTCTTTTATAGCATCCTGTTTTACACGTTCCGCTCTCTGTTCAGATGCAGATAGTTGAAATCTGGCGTACAGCCAGCGAATAGTCCATCCAAGAAATAAACCGGCAGCAGGCTCCATTTTAGTTACTGTCACCTTCTACTTTATCGGTAAACGGGGGGGATGTCAAGAAAAACCTTTCACCGCAAGGACCTAGGAAGGGTAAGTCCGCTACCCCGCCCAGGGAAATCCGCGGGCGCGGGATTACATCCGGAACTGTTCCCCGAGGTAAACCTGCCGGGCGATTTCCGATTCGAGGATGAAGTCCTTCGAGCCTTCTTCCACGATCTCGCCCTTGTTGATGACGCAGGCCCGGTCGGTAATTTCCAGCGTATCCCGCACGTTGTGGTCCGTTATGAGGATGCCGATGCCCTGGGTCGCGAGATGCCGGATTATGACCTTGATGTCGTGTACGGCGATGGGATCGATCCCGGCGAAAGGCTCGTCGAGAAGCAGGAACCGGGGCTCGATCGCGAGGGAGCGGGCGATTTCCGTGCGGCGCCGCTCCCCGCCCGACAGCGTATAGGCGGGCTGTGTACGATTGGCGACGATTCCGAATTCGTCGAGAAGGGCGTCGAGGCGACGGAAGCGTTCTGTTTTCGTCAAATCCTTCCGGGTTTCGAGAATGGCCAGGATGTTCTGCTCCACCGTGAGCTTGCGGAAAACCGAGGCTTCCTGCGGCAGGTAAGAGAGGCCAGCCCGGGCGCGTTTATACATCGGGAGCCGGGTCACGCAGAGGTCGTTCATCCAGATATCGCCGGAATTCGGGTGAAGGAAGCCGACCACCATGTAAAAGGTAGTCGTCTTTCCGGCGCCGTTGGGGCCGAGAAGCCCGAGAACTTCGCCGGAACGCATCGAGAAGGTCACGTCCCGGACCGCGTGCTTTTTCCTGAAGAATTTGTTGAGTCCCTCGACCCTAAGCGTCTCGTTCACGGGGTTGCCTCTCCTTCGGGCGGTTGCGCGGACGGCGGGGAGTCCGCCGGCGGCGCCTGTCCTTGGGTCGAGGCGGGGGGCGTTTGGCCTTCGCCCGCCCGGGCGTCCGGCGCCGCATCCTTCTTGGATTCCTTCAGGGTGCCGCTGACGGCGCCGTCGAGGGTAATTCGCTCCGTTTCAAGGTCGACGGAAATCCGGTTGGCCCGGAACTCGTCGGCATCCCGGATCACGACCGGTTCCCCGGAGAGGTCCAGGGTCGACACGGACCGGCGATACAGCGCGAACCCGGAGGCGCAGCGTATCTTTCGCCTGGTCAGTTTCACGGCGACCTGAAGGATCGCGACCTCGGTTTCGCGGTTATAGGAGATGAGGGAGGCCTCGGCGGCAACCTCGTTTTTCGCGTCGTCCAGTTTCGCGGTCCCTCGGAGCGTGGCGATCTGGGTGTCCCGGTCGTAATCGACCTCGTCGCAGGTGAAGGAAAAGCCCTTTTCCGTGTCTTCCCCGGTAACCCCGCCGGTGGCGCGCACGTACCGGAAATCCTTGCCCGAAAGCTCGATTCGCCCGCCGCGTATCGAGAGGCTCCCCACCCGGACCGAGGCGTTACCCTCGAGAACCGTCGTTTCCCTGGCCTTGCCTGAGGAGCCGCTCATGGAGTCCGCGGAAAAGGCTATGGCGTCGTCCCCGGCGCCGAAAAGGGGCGACAGGGCCGCCGCGAGGAGTAACGCCCGCAACGCGCGCCTCATTCTTCCCCCTCGCCCTGCCGGACCATCGCCCCGGAAACCGCCGAGGCGAACCGATAGTCCCTTCCGAGGGTATCCGCGAAAAAGCCGGTCCCCTCGACGCTGGACCCGTCGTCCTTCTCTATGCGGACGACGCCGTCCGCCGTGCCGCGCAGCCGCGAGGTTTTCTTCTCCCACCGGATGTCCGGGGCTTCCAGGGATATGCCGTCCGGCACGTAGCGGAACCGGGTATCGTCCCCGAGGGTATACACCTTGTTCGCGTCGTCCACCAGCATGGTCCCGGCGGAACCCTCCGCCTCGAGAATGCCGGATCCGTCCGACGCGTATTGCCGAAAGGCAATCCTCTCGCCCGCCCATACCTGATCCTCGTCGTACATCTCCAGGATTCCCGCGTCTATGACGACGGAAAGGGAACCGTCTTCGTAGCGGGCCGCGCGGGCGTTTTCGATAACGAGCCCGGGCACGGCGGGGCCGCCGGCGACGTCGGTTCCGTAATTGAAGGAACAGGAGGAAAGGAACGCTAAGATAGCGGCCGCCGCGAGGGGCGGGAGGGCCTTGGGTCCGGGCATGGAACCACTATATCCGGTTCCCGGCAGTTCGTCAAAATCCCCGACTCATTGACAGTGCAAACAAGAGGTCTTAGACTTCTTTATAACGGTCTCTCACGACAAGCGGACAGGAGTTTCTATGGCAGATTTTCTCAGCGATGCCGAATTCGACCAGTATCGCAAATTGATATACGACGAAAGCGGCATCACCTTTTCCGCGACAAACCGGGCCATTCTCGAGAGCCGCCTCAAGGAACGCCTCCGCGACAAGAAGATGGAGCACCTGAGCGAATACTACGCCCTTCTCATAAAGGACAAGGAAGAGCTCAAGCTGATGCTCGACTCGGTAACCACCAACCTTACGCGCTTTTTCCGCAACCAGCCCCATTTCGACGCCCTCATCAATTACGTAATCCCCGAGGTGCTGAAAATCAAGAAGGAACGGGGCGACACCAAGCTCCGCGTCTGGAGCGCCGGCTGCTCGACGGGGGAAGAACCCTACACCCTCGCCATGATATTCCGCGACAAGCTCCCGCCCTCCGTCGGCGTCGAGATCCTCGCGTCGGACATTTCGCTCAAGAGCCTGATGGTCGGCAAGGCGGGGTTCTACCCCGAAAGCCGGATCGCGGGGATTCCCGATGGCTACCTCTCCCGGTTCTTCGACCGCTCGAACAACGGATACCAGGTGAAGGACGAGATCATGAAGATGATCAGGTTCGACTATCATAACCTGAAAAACGACTCGGGTGCCCGCGGCATCGACATACTGTTTTGCCGCAACGTTCTCATATATTTCGACGAACCCGCCCAGAAAGGCGTAATCGACCGCTTTTGGGACTCGATGGCCCCGAAATCCTATCTGTTTATCGGCCACTCGGAATCGCTTTTCGGGATGAAGACCAAGTTTGAGTTCCTGAAGACCGACTGGGCTTGCCTCTATCAAAAAAACACCTGAGGAAACAGCCGCATGGATCCTGTATCTGTACTAATCGTTGACGATTCCGCGTTGATGCGGAGCCTGATCGGAAAAATCGTCGAATCCTCCCCGAGCCTGCGCGTCGCCGACAAGGCGATGAACGGTCGTTTCGCGCTCCAAAAGCTCGTCAGGGCGAATCCCGACGTAATCGTATTGGACATCGAAATGCCCGAGATGAACGGCGTGGAGTTCCTGAGGGAACGCAAGCGGCTCGGGATCGACATTCCCGTGGTCATTCTCTCGAGCATCGCGAAAAACGGGGCGAAGGTGACCATGGAGTGCCTTGAGCTGGGGGCCAGCGATTTCGTCACCAAACCCTCGGGGGCCGAGTCCGCGGACCTCCATACCGTCGCGAGCCAGCTCGTCGAGCTCCTGGAAGGATACGGCAGCCAGTATCAGTTCAAGAAAATAGGCGGGACCGCGCGAAAGCTCCCGGTGGACAGGCTACGCGAGTACGACGTGGGAAGGCTGGAGCCGGACCACGCGACAGATAATCAGCACGCGAGCCTGCCGCCGGAAACCCTGGCGACCCTCTCGACCCGACCGGCCGTCGCGCGGGTCAGGCCGACCGAAGCGCCGAGGCGCCCGGAAGGCCGGCAGGAGCGCGCGGCGCCCCCGACCCAGACGAGGTCCCCCGGCAATATCGAGATCATCGCGATAGGCATCTCCACCGGCGGGCCCAACGCGTTACGGGAGGTCTTCGCGAAACTTGACCCGAACCTCCCCCAGCCCATCGTGGTGGTCCAGCACATGCCCGCGGGATTCACCGAGGAATTCGCGAACAGCCTGAACCGGATTTGCCCGCTGGAGGTGAAGGAGGCGAAGGAAGGCGACCTGGTAAAGCCCGGCCGCGTGCTGATCGCCCCGGGAGACAAGCATATCGAGGTGGAAAAGCGCTCCCTCGCGACAATCGCCCACCTGACCGACGCGCCGCCGGAAAACGGGCATCGGCCCTCGGCCGACGTGTTGTTCGAATCGGTCCGGAAGGAATACCAGAACCACGCGCTGGGAATAATAATGACCGGGATGGGGCGAGACGGCGCCGCGAAGATTACGGCGCTTTTCAAGGAAGGGTCCCGAACCCTCGGCCAGGACGAGGCGAGCAGCATCGTCTACGGCATGCCGCGGGTCGCGTGGGAATACGGCGGCGTAATGGAGCAGGTGTCACTCTCCAGGATGGCGGAAACGATCAACCGGTACGGCAGGGACTACGCCTGAGGCGCGATCCCCGCGGGACCGGAAGGATTATAATACTTCGGTAATCTCCGGCATGTCCGATTCGGTTCGCTTGCCCGCGAAATACGTAACCAGGCTGCCGATGAGCAGTGCCCCGAGGGACGCGCCGACCTGGCCGCCCTCCCCGACTCCCGGCACAAACGAGGGCATCAGGATGAATACGCCGGCGGCGAGCGCCACGGGAATGCCGATCGCGATGATCCCCTGACCTATCTGGTTGCGCATCGGCGACTTGATGCATACCGTGTCCCCGACCTTGATATCGTGCCGGCGCCGGTTCACTACCGTGAAAATATGGCCGTTATCCTTGCATTCGCTGTTCGAGCAGCCGATGCACGCCTCGATGTCGACCGGGATCACCGTAACCGACTGCGCGCCAATCTCCACGATTCTCGCCTTTTCCTGCATACATACCCCCTTGAAGCTGCGGTGGCCCGAGGCCCGGAAAAACCCGGCCGGTCAGCGGTTTTCCGCTTCCGGCGGCGTTCCGCATTCCCTGTAAACCCTTCGTATCGACCGGGTATTCCCCTTGTCGTCAAGATCTATCAAAACCCCCTGAAGGGCTGGCCGCGCCCAGGCGTCCCGGGACCAATCGGGTATCCGCGTAAGGTATTCGCGGATTTTCGGTTCCGGGTCGCATCCGCCGACCGAATCCAGGCTGCCAGTACGTCCGGCGTCGGTTATGACCCCGGTGCCCTGGGGCAACACGGTCTCGTCCGAGGTGGCGACGCGCCCGTGGGAGCCGATCACCGCGGAAACCTTCCCGTCGGCCAGGAAAAAAAAGGCCTGCTTCTCCGCCGTGGCCCCGGCGTGAAAATCGACGATCACGTAAGGCGTCTCCTGGCGCAACCGTTCCGCGAGTCCCGGCAGGAGGGTAAAGGGGTTGTCCCCGTGCACGCGGTTGAATCCCACGCGCCCGATCATGGAAACGACCGCAACCCGGGTCTTTCCCGCGTTGAAGTACCGCCATCCCCTGCCGGGGCTCTCGGGCGGATAATTCGCGGGCCGGAGCACGAAGGGCAGGGTCTCGAGGGATTCCACGAGATCCTTCTTGAAGAAGGAAGAATCCCCGCCGGTCATCGCGTCCACGCCGAGCTTCCGGAGATACCCGGCATGCTGCCGGCCCAGGCCATGGGAGGCCGTGGCGCCGTCGGCGTTCGCGATCGTGAGATCGGGCTTTTCCGCGGCCTTGAGGGCCGGGAGGGCCGACTTCACGCACCAGATCCCCGCCTTTCCTACTATCTCGCTAATATATAATATACGAATTCCCAAACCGGATTTCCCCTATTCGACACCCCGCGCGGCAAGAATTTCCGCGCATTTTCGCCGATCGTCCTCGCGGCCGAGCGCCTCGTAAGTATCCCGGAGATTATACAGGGCATCGTCGAAATCTGGAATAAGCGTGACGGCTTTTTCGAAACAACTGCACGCCTCGGCGTAAGCCTCCTTCGAGAACATCAGCACGCCGAAATTGTTCCAGACGCGGCCGTTCGAGGGATCGAGCTCCAGGGCCTTCTCGTAGGCCTCGCGCGATATGTCGTCTTCGCCGCGCTCGTGCAGCACGACGGCAAGGGTATCCAGCACGTCCACGTCGAGGGGGGAGGATTCAAGGGCGTTCGAAAGGGCGCCTTTCGCCTCTTCCAGCCTACCGAGGGCGCGATAGCTCAAGGCGAGATTGAACCAGAGGGTTGCGTTCGACGGATCCATCAAGAGACCCTTCCGCAGGCACGCGATAGCCTCGAAATGGTCGCCTTCGGCGGCGAGTTGCACCGCGCTGTCGTTAAGGGTCTGGGGCGTTTCTTCCATGGAAAATACCTTTCGGCGCGCTAAATGGCGGTCCCGTCGGGTAGGTCCGCGCCGGAGGGATCGTTTTTCCGAAACAGTTCGGGGTGGCGGGTTCGGGTATCGCTTCTCGCGGGTTCGGCATGGTTCACTAGTTCGTTCAGCTGGTCGCGAAGCTCCGCGGCCCGCTCGTAATCTTCCCGTTCTACCGCCGCTTTCAGCTCGTTCTGGAGGTAGAGCACCACCGGCTGATCGGTATTGGGCGAGGCCAAAAGCTCGGCGTTCCCGGATACCGAGGACGCGGGAACCCCGTTGCGGGTAAGAACGCCGTCTTCCACGAATATGGGGCATTCGATACGGGCGGACAGGCAAAGTATGTCCGAGGGCCGCGACTCGAGGGCGATTTCGCGCCCGTGTTGCACGAGCACCATGCGGCAGAGGTAGGTCCCGCTCCGGATCCCGTATATCTCCACCCGATCGAGCCGTCCCTGCAGGGATTCGATGGTCGCGAGGAGAAGCTCGTGTACCATCGGCCTCGGGGCGAGAATATGGGTCAATTCCACGAGAATCAGCTGGATATCGGATTCCGACACGAATACGGGCAACACCAGGTCCGATTGCTCGGGCCGGATGAAGACCGCGTTGCCGGGGTCGGCTTGGGCGATGGTCCAGATGTGCGATGGCAGGAATCGTGCCGTTCTCATACTTAAAGCGTACTACACGGCACGCGCGAAAACAAGAACGCCCGAGCGGATTTTTTCCCGGCGAAACGCGGAATCATAAGCCCCGCAGCATCGACGCGAAAAGGTCCGCGATAAGCGCCGCGGCGGGTGAGTCGGGCCAGGCTTCCGAGAAATACGAGGTGGACTTCTCGATGAGCCCGATTCCGTGGGCGCTTGCCGCCTCGATCGCCCCGGACGACTCCAGAAGGGCGATCCCCTCCTCCACCGCCGGGTCGGCTATTCCGCCCTTTTTCGCGGCCTCGAAAATCGACGAGAGCTTCGTCAAATCGCCCGGTTTCCGCTCGAGGTGCAGGATGACCGGGAGGCTCTTTTTGCCTTCCACGATATCGTCCCCGCGTTTCTTGCCGGGATTCCCCGTGGTCAGGTTCCGCACGTCGTCCACGATCTGGAAACCGACCCCGATCCGGGCGGCGATATCGCCGAAGTCCGAAACGGCTTCCCCCTCCGCGCCGCCGGCCAGCATCCCCACTTCCCCGGCGAGCCGGGACAGCGTACCGGTTTTCATGGCGACCATGGCCTCGTATTCCGCCCGGGCGGGAACGAGGGCCGGGGCGCGGTGCCAATGGATGTCCATGGCCTGCCCGAGGTGAAGCCTCCGCAGCTCCCGGGAAACCGTGCGGTACAATACCAGCTTGAGGGAGTCCGACGAGGGATAAGAGTCGATTATCGCCATCGACTGGAAATAGAGCCAGCTCGCGGCGTTTATCGCGGTGTCCTCGCCCCAGAGGAGATGGATCGCGGGCTTTCCGCGCCGTTCGTCGGCGCCGTCCTCTATGTCGTCGTGAATGAGGCTCGCGGTATGGGGAAACTCGACGAGGGGAGTGAGGGAATAGGCCCTGTCTCCCCCGCCCGCGAGCTCGCAGGCAAGCACCATGAGTAGGGGACGCCACCGCTTCCCCCCGCGCGACATGAGGTCCAGGCACGGCTCGAGAAGGGGGGAAACGTGCGCGGGCCTCACCGAATCCGGGACGGAGGCGAAGCTCTCGGAGATCCAGGCCGGATCGACCGGATGGGGAAGTCGGGAGTTCAAAACGGCCTCTATCTTTTCAAGTCGGCGGGTATATTCTATATTCATGAAAGTATTGTAAACGAATTTCAAGGGGAATGCATGCCGTCGAACAGCTACGAAAAACCGGATTTCTGGTCCAAAAAGGCCTTTTCCGAGGGCTATCCCGCGCGCTCGGTGTACAAACTGAAGGAGATGGACGAAAAGTTTTCGCTCCTCAGGAAGAACACCCGCGTGATGGACCTAGGGGCCGCCCCGGGCAGCTGGACGACCTATCTTCTTCGCAAGCTTGACGGGGGCGGCCACGTGACCGCCATAGACCTCTCCCCCCTCGCGAAGGACGTGAAAGGCGAAAATCTCTCGTTCTTCCAG
>QKCE01000040.1 GCA_003245785.1 Spirochaetales bacterium
CCCGAAGACCTCGGAGATTCCGGAAATGAGGAAGTGGGCGCCGATGGCGGCGATGAAGATCCAGAGGATCCGGGCGACCACGAGGGTGCCGAGCCGGCCGAGGACCCGGGAAATCCACACCGAGCCGCGGATGACGACGAAGCAGATGACGAAAACCAGGACGAGGGCGAGGCCCGCGATGAGCCAGCCGTCCCGGTCCAGGATGAGGATCGCGGTGACGATGGAGCCCGGGCCGACGAGGAGGGGAACGGCCATGGGCACGACGCCCATTTCCATCGCCTTGGCCGGGGTGCTCTGGTATTCGAGGGGGTCGTAGAAGACGATCTGCTTGATCGCGAGGACCGTGAGGAGGATTCCGCCCGCGATGCGGAATTCCGCCATGCGGATCTGGAAGACGTACTGCATGACCCACTGGCCGGTGTACATGAGGATGAGCAGGGTGAAAAAGCCCGCGAGTACGGCGGTGTTGAAGAGCTTGTTCCGGGCCTTTCCGTCGAGATCCTTGGTGAGCTCCGCGTACATGGGCACCACGGTGATCGGGTTGAGGATGGCGAGGAGCGCCAGGAAGGCGTTGAAAAAGGCGTCGATACTGAAGGTCATGGAATAGCGTTCTCCTTGGCGGGCGTCTTCGCCGCGCCGGTCCCCGGTCGCTTACCGGGGCTTGCGGGTTTCATCCTCGCATATTTCGGGGGTCCGATGGAAGCGGGCCGCGAGAAGCCGGCGGGAATGTCGGCGCGTCGGGGAGGGAAAGCTTGAACGTCCGCGGCGCCTGTGGCAGAATGGGGCCCATGAACTTCGACCTTTCGGCGGTACAACCCTGGCAGTGGGCCCTCGGCGCCCTCGGGGGCCTCGTTATCGGCGCGGCCAAGACCGGGCTGAACGGGCTCAATATTTTTTTCGTTCCCCTTATGGCCATTTCCTTCGGCGGCCGCGCTTCCACCGGCATTATCCTTCCCATGCTCTGCGTGGGCGACATTATCGCCGTTGCCTGGTACCGGCGCCACGGTAACTTTTCCTTTTTGTTGAAGCTGATGCCCTGGACCCTCGCCGGGCTGGGAATAGGGGCGGTCGTGGGGGCGAATCTTTCCGACGTACTTTTCAAGAACCTCCTGGGCGGGATTATCGTGGCGCTCCTGGCGCTGATGGTCTGGCAGGATACCCGAAAGGCCAAAGTCGCGTACCCCGAGGCCTGGTGGTTCTCTGCCTTGGCGGGACTGCTCGCCGGGTTCACCACCATGGTGGGCAACGCCGCCGGGGCGGTCATGTCGATTTACCTTTTAAGCATGCGCCTCCCGAAGAATGCCTTCATCGGGACGGCGGCCTGGTTTTTCCTGATCGTCAACCTGATCAAGGTTCCGCTGCAGGTATTCTTCTGGAAGACGATCAGCCCGGGTACCCTGGCCTACGATGCCGTGATGATTCCCGCGATCGCCTTCGGGGCCTTCGTCGGGCTGGCCCTCGCGGGAAAGATTCCCGAACGGGCTTACCGGGTTTTCGTGCTCGCCATGACGGGCATCGCGGCATGCATGCTGCTTTTGGCGTGAGGGCCCGATGAAGCTCGATATCGCCACCCTCGTTCTAGTGACGAGCATCGTGTTCCTGACCCAGACGGTCGGGGTCTTTTTGCAGTTCCGGGTAAACAAGGCCTACCGGGGACTCGGTTGGTGGCTCGCGGGGGTAATCCTCTTCGCCTTGGGCTTCCTTCTCATGCCCCTGGTGCTCGTGCCTTCGCTCCGCTCTTTCGCCGGTTTCGCGAACCCCCTGGTAATTCTCGGCCTCTTTTTCCTGGGCGTCGGGGTCGACGAGTTTTTCGGGCGTAAGAAAGCCTTCCGGCCGTCGTATCTTTTGCCCGTCCTCGGCATCGGGCTTTATAGCCTTTTCGTGTTCCTTCCCGGCGGCATGCGCGGCCGGTCGGCCGTCGTGGCGGCCACGACTTCCGCCGTCGCCCTGAGGATCGCCTGGCTGCTCTTTCGGGAGCGAAAGGCCCGGTTCCGGGAATCCATCTCCTTTTGCGCCGCCGTCTTCGCCGCTTACGGGTTCTTCCAGGCGGGTATGGCGGGGGTCACCCTCGTTATGGGAGCCTCGGCCTCCTACTCGTCGATAGCGGACTCGCCCGCCAGGACCCTCATGTTCATCCTGCCGATCGTGTGCGGGACCCTGTGGAATTACGGCTTTATCATCATGATGAACCAGCGGCTGCATTCGGCGAACCGCGAACTGGTCGCCCAGCTCGCCCGGGAAAAGAGCGCGGCGGAGCTTAATTCGGTGACGGACACCCTGACGGGCCTCATGAACCGCCGGTTTTTCGACGAGTCCCTCCGGACCGAGTTTTTCCGCCTCAAGCGGTCCAGGGCCCCGCTTTCCCTGATTCTCCTGGACGTGGACCATTTCAAGGCGTACAACGACGCCTACGGGCACGTGGCAGGGGACGACTGCCTGCGCCGGGTCGCGTCCGCCATCCGCCTCGGGGCGAAGCGCCTGACCGACGTGGCCGCCCGCTACGGCGGGGAAGAGTTCGCCGTGATACTGCCGGAGACGGACGCCGCCGGGGCCCTCGAGATCGCGGAGCGGATCCGCGAGGGCGTCGAGGGGCTGGGCATTCCCCATTCGGCGTCGCTTACGTCCGGTCGGGTGACCTTGAGCGCCGGCGTGGTTACCCTTGTCCCCGAGGAACTTCTCGACTGTGGGGAGGTGGTGAGCCGGGCCGATTTCGCGCTTTATGAGGCGAAGCGGGCCGGGCGGAACCGCGTGGTGGTCGCGGGGACCTGAGCGCGTCAGGTCGTCGCCCGCCGCGGCGCCCGCTCCGCGGCAGCTCCGCGGGCGGCCCTTTCTCCCGACGCCCCTTCGCCTGCCTCAAAATTTCCCTTCCCGCCGGTTTCCCGTCCGGCCTTGACTCGGTCCCTCCCTTCGGGCGAAAATAACCTCGCCCATGCCCTGAACATGGGTAGGAGAATTATTATGGAAGAAACGACGGGTTTGACGAGCGACTTCATCCGTGAGGCGGTCAAAGACGATTTGGCGAGCGGTAAATGCGACGCGATCCGCACGAGGTTTCCGCCGGAGCCCAATGGCTGGCTCCACATCGGCCACGCGAAGGCCATCGCGGTGGACTTCGGGGTGGCGCAGCAATTCGGCGGCACCTGCAACCTCCGGTTCGACGACACCAACCCGGAAAAAGAGGACATGTCCTACGTCGAGGCGATCAAGCGGGACGTGAAGTGGCTGGGTCACGACTGGGAGAACCGCGAGTTCTTCGCCTCGGACTATTACGACTACCTTTACGACCTCGCGATCCTTCTGATCAACAAGGGTCTCGCCTACGTGGACGACCTCACCGACCAGGAAATGCGCGAGTACCGGGGCACCGCGGTTCCGGACAAGCATAACATCACCATGACGCCCCCGGGGAAGAACAGCCCGTGGCGGGACCGTTCTATTGAAGAAAACCTGGACCTCTTCGCCCGGATGCGCGCGGGGGAGTTCGCCGACGGCGAGAAGACCCTCCGCGCCAAGATCGACATGACCCACCCGAACCTGGTCATGCGCGACCCGGTCATGTACCGAATCCGCCGGGAGCCCCACTACCGGACCGGCGACGCCTGGTGCATCTACCCCATGTACGATTTCCAGCACCCCCTTTCCGACGCGAAGGAGGGGATAACACACTCCCTGTGCTCCCTGGAGTACGAGATTCACCGGCCCCTCTACGACTGGTTCATCCAGGCGGCGGAGGTCTATCCCTCGCGCCAGATCGAGTTCGCTCGGCTCAACATAACCCACGTGGTGCTTTCCAAGCGCTGGCTCCTGCAGCTCGTGAAGGAAAAGCGCGTCTCCGGCTGGGACGACCCCCGCATGCCCACCATCGCGGGCCTCCGCCGCCGGGGCTATACCCCCGAGGCGATCGCCGACTTCCTTTCCCGGATCGGCGTGTCCAAGACCGACAGCATGGTGGACATCCAGCTCCTGGAGCACTGCCTCCGCGAGGACCTCAATAAGCGGGCCAACCGCGTGATGACGGTTCTCAAGCCCCTGAAGCTCACGATCGAGGATTGGGAAGAGGGCAGGGTGGAGGAGCTCGAGGCGGTGAACAACCCCGAGGACGAAAGCGCCGGCACGCGCACGGTCCGCTTCGGCCGCGAGCTCTATATCGAGCGGGACGACTTCCAGGAAATCCCGCCGCCCAAGTACCACCGGCTGTACCCGGGCAACACCGTGCGCCTCCGCTGGGGCTACGTGGTGACCTGCACGGGCTTCAGGAAAAACGACGCGGGCGAGATCGTCGAGGTTCTCTGCTCCCACGACAAGGGCTCCAAGGGCGGCAACCCGTCCGACGGCAAGAAGGTGAAGGGCACGATCCACTGGGTACACGCCGCCGACGCGGTAAAGGCCCGGATCAACCTCTACGACTACCTTTTCGCCCCGGAGCGGCCCATGGAAGTGGAGCCCGGGAAGAGCTTCCTCGACAACCTGAATCCCGACTCCCTCGAGACGATCGTGGATGCCCTGGTGGAGCCCGCGGTGGCCCACGCCGAGCCCGGCACCAAGTACCAGTTCGAGCGACTCGGCTACTTCGTCGCGGACACCGATTCGACAAGCGGCGCGCCGGTGTTCAACCGGACCGTGTCCCTCAAGGATACCTGGGCCAAGATCGAGAAGAAGAACGAAAAGTAAGCGATCGACAGTGCCGGGGCGCGATTTGCCCCGGCTTTTTTTTACCCCGGGCCGATATCGCGGGCGACGGTTCCCGAATCGGCCGAAGGTATAAATTGGTTGCCCCAAAGTATTAAAGTGAAAGTCATGAGCGCTCCCAATCCATTGTAGAATCGTACACGTTAAAATTCCTCCCCCCTCCTCCGGGCCGGGCGGTTTTTTTTCCTAACGATTTTTTTTTACGTACGGGAGTCTTGCATGAAAGAAATAGTCATCATAGAAGCCTGTCGGACGCCCATCGGGGCGTTCGGCGGGTCTTTGAAAGACGTATCCCCCGCCGACCTGGGGGCGAACCTGGTCAAGGCCCTGCTCGAGCGGAGCGGGGTTTCGAAGGATCAGGTCGACGAAGTGATAATGGGGAACGTCCTCTCCGCGGGACTGGGACAAAACGTTACCAGGCAGATCGCCGTCAAGGCGGGCTTGCCCGAAGCCGTTCCCGCGATGACGGTCAACAAGGTTTGCGGCTCGGGCCTTCGGGCGGTCAGCCTCGCCGCCCAGATTATCAAGGCCGGCGACGCCAACTGCATCATTTGCGGCGGCGTGGAGAACATGAGCCAGGCTCCCTACCTTCTGCCCCAGGCCCGGTGGGGCCAGCGAATGGGCGACGGCCAGCTCGTCGATTCCATGATCAAGGACGCCCTCCAGGACGCCTTCCAGGGCTACCACATGGGAATCACCGCGGAGAACGTGGCCGAGAAATGGAATATCTCCCGGGAGGACCAGGACGCCTTCGCCCTCGAGAGCCAGGCGCGGACCGCGAAGGCCCTCGCGGCCGGAGCCTTCGTTGACGAGATCGTACCCGTGGCGATACCCCAGAAAAAGGGAGACCCCGTAATTTTCGACAAGGACGAATATCCCCGCGAAACGAGCGCGGACAAGCTCGCGAAGCTCCGGCCCGCGTTCAAGGGCGACGGAACCGTCACCGCGGGCAATGCCTCGGGAATCAACGACGGCGCGGCGGTCCTCATGGTCGCCGACAGGGAATGGGCGGAAAAGAACGGCCTTTCCTGGCTCGCGTCCATCAAGGGCTACGGCTCGGTGGGCGTGGACCCGGCGATAATGGGTTACGGCCCCGTTCCGGCTTCGAACAAGGCCCTCGCCGCCGCCTCCTGGACGGCGCAGGATCTCGATCTCGTGGAGGCCAACGAGGCCTTCGCTTCCCAGTCCCTCGCCGTGGCGCGGGACCTGAAGCTCGACCCCGCGAAGGTCAACGTGAACGGCGGAGCGATCGCCCTCGGGCATCCCGTGGGCGCCTCGGGGGCGCGGATCCTCGTGACCCTCCTTTACGCCATGAAGAAGAGAAACGCCCGGAAGGGATTGGCCACCCTCTGTATCGGAGGGGGAATGGGCACGGCCCTTTGCGTCGAAATGGGAGAGGGAAAATGAAGGAAAAACCGATCATAACGGCCGAGGAGGCCGTGGCCAAGATAAAGGACGGGGACACCCTGATGGTGTCCGGTTTCATGGGCGTCGGAACCCCCGCGGGTCTCATGAAGGCCCTGAAGGACAGCGGCCGGAAGAATATGGAACTCATCTGTTCCGATAACGCCCTCTACCAGGGCGGCGACGGTCCGGCCACCGGAGTCGCCCCCAACGTCATCGCGAAGCAGTTCAGGAAGTACGTGGCGAGCCATATCGGGCTCAACAAGGAAACCCAGCGCCAGATGCTCTCCGGTGAGGCGGAAGTCGAGCTCGTTCCCCAGGGCACCCTGGCGGAGCGGATCCGGGCAGGCGGCTTCGGCCTGGGCGGCTTCCTCACCCCCACGGGCGTCGGTACCGCGGTGCAGGAAGGCAAGCAGGTCATGAACGTGAACGGGAAGGACTACCTCCTGGAGCTCCCCTTGAGGGCGAACGTGACCCTCATCCGGGCCGCCAAGGCGGACAAGGCCGGAAACCTGACCTATTCCGCCTCGGCCCGCAACTTCGCGCCCCTCATGGCCATGGCGGGCGACGTCGTAATCGTCGAGGCCGACGAGATCGTGGAGATCGGCGCCCTTGACCCGGAAGTCGTGGTCACCCCCGGCATCTTCGTCAATTTCATCGTAGCCCGAAAGGATGGGGAATAATGTTCGAATACAAGGAAGACAAGCTTAAGGTAGTCAAGAGAATCGCCCGCCTGTTCCAGGACGGGGATTACGTCAACCTGGGAATCGGGCTTCCCACCCTGGTGGGTAACTACGTTCCCGACGACGTGCACATCGTCCTTCAGTCGGAAAACGGCTTTCTCGGCCTGGGCGGCGCCCCGGGAGAGGGTCAGCTCAACCCGGATATCGTGAACGCCGGCGGCGTGCCCTGCACGATCATCCCCGGCGCCTGCTACTTCGACTCGGCCATGTCCTTCGGCATCATCCGGGGCGGCCACCTTGACTATACCGTCCTCGGCGTGCTCGAGGCGGACCAGCGGGGCAACCTGGCGAACTACATGATCCCGGGCAAGATGGTCCCGGGCATGGGCGGCGCCATGGACCTCCTTTCCGGTGCGAAGAAGGTAATCGCCGCGACGGTCCATTTCGACAAGGACGGAAACTCCAAGATGGTCCGGGACTGCACCCTTCCGCTTACCGCCAAGGGCGAGGTGGACATGGTCGTGACCGACCTCGGCCTCTTCGAGATAGGGGAGGGCGGCTTGATCCTCAGGGAATATTTCGCCCCCGCCACCCCCGAGTGGATCAAGGAAAAAACCCAGGCCGACATAATCATCAGCCCGGATTGCAAGGAAATGATTCTATCGTAACCTGAGGCGGCCGCCGCCCGGGGAAGGTTTCATTCCCCGGCAGCCCCTTTCGCGTAGGCGGCCTCGACGGCGCTGAACATGTTGCCGGGCCTCAGGGCGTCCCCGAGGAGGGATACGTCGATGCCCGCTTCCTTCAGCCCGTCGTAAACCCCGTTACCCTTTTGCACGAAGGACTCGGTCTCGACCAGGATATCCGCCCCGAGGGACCGGTGTTCGCCGTCGGCGGTTTTGACGGTAACCGAGCCGTTCCTGACTTCCGTTATTTCCCCTTCCCGCAGCATTTCCACCCCCAGGGCCTTGAGCCTCCCGAAGTACACCCATTTGCTGCTCCTGCCGATATCGCTTCCCCAGCTTTTGCCCGGGTTGACGAGGACGACGGAGCCGGGCCGGCCGTCGAGGGCGCCCTTGAGCGCGTCCGTCAGGACCTCGCAGGAGTCCACGCCGTAGAGGTTCAGGAACCGGTATTGTTCGGCGGTCATCCGCCCCCGGGCGGCGAGCTTGAGGGCCGTCCAGATCGCGAGGCCGTTCCCTCCCTTTATCACGATCCTGTTTCCCGGAACCGGGCTTCCGCCCAGGACGTCCCATCCGTGGCAGACCGGCACCGAACCGTCGGTCCCGACGGTCGCGGGGCCCGCGTCCTTCCCGGTGGCGAGGACCACGGAATCGAAGTCCCCGCGCCTTACCGCGTCGAGTATCGACTTCGCGTCCGCTTCCTTGCCGAGGACGACCGGTATTCCCCGGGCCTCGCAGAGACGCGCGAGGTATTCCACGTAGCGGGCGGTCTCGCTCCGTTCTTCCAGGTTCGCGCCGAGGGCCGCCTGCCCGCCGACGAATTTGCCCCGTTCCCACACGACGGGCCTGTGCCCCCGTCGGGACGCCTCGGCGGCGTAATTGAGGCCCGCAACCCCGGCGCCGACGACCAGGATCGAGCGGGGCTTTCCGCGCACGGCCGGCACGGCGCCG
>QKCE01000165.1 GCA_003245785.1 Spirochaetales bacterium
ATTACCGCCGTCGCCCGATAACCTTCAGGCGAGCCGGCCCAAGGGCCGGGCATCGAGATCCCGGGCCTTTTTCCCGTTTACCCGAATCCATCGCCGCCAACCGGCCTCGCCCATCGCCTTGAAGAGCCATCGGGGAATGCCGTGTTGGGCGAAGAGGCTTCCCTCGAGGGATCGGCCATCCGCGATCGCGGAGGCAAGGGCATACGCGGCTCCGGTCACGGGCTTCCGCATGAAAAATTCGGGGGGCGCCGACTTGGTCTCCGACAGCATCTCGCCCGTTCCTATTCCAATCCCGCCCGACCACTCCAACCCGCAGGACGCCGCGAAATTGGCCAGGATTTCCAGGGCGACCCCGTTTTGCCCCCCTTCGTAGAATCCGCAGTTCGCGGCCGCGTAGAGCCGCCTCTTCCGGCGCCGTCCCGCCGACGCGGCG
Source organism: Spirochaetales bacterium (assembly GCA_003245785.1). Classification (GTDB taxonomy): domain Bacteria; phylum Spirochaetota; class Spirochaetia; order Treponematales; family Treponemataceae; genus Teretinema. The sequence continues at coordinate 434 of QKCE01000165.1, forward strand.
GCCTCCCCGCCAAGCGCCTCCCCCAGCCTTTCAAGCAGGGCCATGAGCGAGGAGGGTAGCCCGTCGACGTATAGCGGAAACGCGACGACGATCGCGTCGGCATCAAGCAGCGCCTCCACCGCGTCGCCTTCCTTTCTCCATTCCCGGATGGAGGAAACGACCTTCCATTCCGCCTTCGGAGTCGCCGATCTCAGCATCGAGATCATCTCCATGGAATTCGAGTTGTCCCCCTTGGGGCTGCCGTTTATGGCCGTAATCCTCATGCCGTCGCCTCCTTCGCGAACCACTCGACTATTTCCCCCGTCGAAACGCTGCCATCGGTCCCTTTCGAAAGGATGAGGCACCCGCTTCCCCTGGGCAATCCGGACTGATCCCGTTGGGCTTCCACGTAACGCCTGAAGGTTTCCTCCTCGGCCCGGTCCCGAGCCCCGAATCCGGCCGAAACAAAGGTCGGCATCCTCCCGTAGCGGAGCCGGTGGTGCATTTCGCCGTGTACGATCCGGAAATTCGGGTGCAGCAAGGGTAAGAGCCTGTCGGTATAGGCCTTGATCGCCGTGCTGTACCCGCCCCAGGTAATTTTGCTGAGGGTCACCACGTAATCCGCGCCATGCATGGCTTCGTAATATTCGGTCCCCGCGTCCCGCCCCAGCACGCACGCGCCGGGCGTGCGGACCCAGCACCCGAAGCAGCCGATGCAGGGCGCGGGGGTCTCCCGGGAAACGTCCACGGCAACCCAGTCTACGTTCGGGTATCCGGACAATGCGTCGGCGCCCGCATATCCCACCGGGTCACGCGAATCGTATAAAATGATCGCTTTCATCCTTCCTCCAATGTTTACGGTGTCTACATGGACTATACCTCTTGATGTTTACATTGTCAACATTCTCGTGTATAATTTATTTATGCCCGAAGCCTATCACCACGGAAATCTCAGGGCGGCGCTTATCGAGGGAGGCATCAAGATGCTGAACCGCGACGGAATCGCCGCCTTTTCCCTCCGCAAGCTTTCCCAGGAACTGGGGGTGAGCCATACCGCGGCCTATCGCCACTTCTCCTCCAAGGAAGAGCTATTCCGCGCCATATTCTCGGAGGTCGCCTCCAACTTCAGGAATGCCCTGGCCCGGGCGATCCTCCCGGAAGGCGCCGAGACGGACGCGCCCGAACCGTCCGGGAACGACAATACCGTCGCCGGGACGGGCGACTCCCGCGCCGACCGGCGTGCGGAAAGGGAGCAGGACCGCTCAGGGGAACGGGAGTCCGCTCGCCGGCACCGCGCCCTCATCCGGCTCGGAATAGGCTACGTCCGCTTTTTCCGGGACCATCCCGAGTACGTGCCCCTTTTCGCCCTGATGCACTCGTCGAGCCCCGTCCTCGCGGACCTCTTCCCGGCCGAACCCGCCGACTCCGAAATCGCCAGGGACGGCAAGGAAGCCTTCGAGATCTTCCGCGGCCTCGTGGATACCGTCCGAGAGGAGGAATACTATCGGGATCTCGGGGAGAACGAGATACTCCTGGGTTTTTGGGCGAAGGTCCACGGGCTCGCCCTCCTCATCGTGGCCCATCCGGAGATGATTCCCCCGGACCGCTTCGAGGAAAGCGTTTCCCGAATCATGCTCACCAGGTTTTAACCGTCCCCCGGGAGTCGATACGCCGCCCATGTTGTAACCCGCACCGCCGCGTGGTACATTTCACGTATGTATAAACGGTTTTTGACCCAGATAGAGGACGTGGGGCGCTACTTTTACTTCGTGGGCAACGTAGTCAAGGGCGTCGTCCGGAAGCCCGTCCGCTTCGCCCTCTTCCTCGAGGAAATCGAGCATCTCGGGGTCAATTCGATCATGGTAATCTTCCTCGCGGGGCTCGCGATCGGCATGATTTTCGCGCTCCAAATGGTGTCCCTTTTACAGCCCTTCCAGGCGGAAATCGGCGTCGGCGCGGCGGTGGCTGTCGCCCTGGGCAGGGAATTCGCGCCCATCATCACCATCCTCATGCTCATCGCGAAAAACGGCTCGGCCATGGCCGCCGAGCTCGGGACCATGCGCGTCACCGAGCAGATCGACGCCCTCGAGTCCATGTCCGTCGATCCCGTGCACTACCTCGTGCTTCCCCGGGTCATCGCGAGCATCCTCACCTTCCCGGCCCTCACCATCCTCGCGAACGTGGTGGGGGTCATCGGCGCGTACTTCATCTCGACGGGCCTGTACGGGATCGATTCCGCGAGCTACATGGACTACATGTTCAACGTGCTCAAGCCCAAGGACATCGTCATAGGGCTCATCAAGGCGGCGATCATGGGCTTCATCGTGGCCACCATCTGCTGCTATTACGGCATAAACACGAAACAGGGGGCGAAGGGGGTCGGCGACAGCGCGACAAAAGCCGTCGTCTCGTCGTCGGTCTCCATCCTGATCGCGGATTACATTCTCGCCACGATCATGATGACCCTTTTCGCGAAATGGTGACGGCATGGAAAGCGTAAACAGCGCCAAAGAGGCGATAATCCGGATAAGGGACCTCAAGAAATCCTTCGGGGACCAGGATATCCTCACCGGCGTGAACCTCGACATTCCCGAAGGCTCGATCTTCGGCATCGTGGGCCAGAGCGGCACGGGAAAAAGCGTCCTCTTCAAGAGCATCATGGGGATGATCTCGCCGGACGCGGGGCGCGTCTGGTATCGCGACACGGAACTCACGGGCCTTCCCTACCAGAAATTGGTCGAGATACGCCAGAAATTCGGCTACGCCTTCCAGAACGCGGCGCTCTTCGATTCGATGACCGTCGGTGAAAACATCGCCTTCCCGCTCAAGGAAGTGCTCCATCTCAAGGACCGCCGCGAAATCGCCCGTCGGGTCCGCGAAATGCTTGAATGGATCGAATTGCCCGGTATAGAATCAAAACGGCCGGACGAGCTTTCGGGCGGCATGAGAAAGCGCGTCGGCGTGGCGCGCTCCCTCGTGATGCGCCCCGACATCCTCTTTTTCGACGAGCCGACCACGGGCCTCGATCCCGTGCTCTCGGAAACCATCAACAACCTCGTCGTGCGCGTGAACAGGGAACTCGGGGTAACCTGCATCCTTATCACCCACGACATACCGGCAGCCTTCCGGATTTCGGACAGGCTCGCGTTCTTGCACAGGGGAACGATCGTCGCGGAGGGAACCCCCTCCGAGGTGGCGGATTCCGATCACGAACTGGTTCGGGACTTCATCCGGATTTCCTTCAATGAGCTAAACGTATGAGCATGATGCGCTATGTGAAAGTGGGCCTCTTTTTCATCTCCCTCGGCGTCGCGGGCACGACCTACGTCGTCATGTCCACCGATGGCTTCAACAGCTTCAACACGAAGGATTACGAGGTCGTGCTCGACGACGCTACGGGCCTGTCGACGAACTCGAAGGTGTACCTCGCGGGCGTCCCGGTCGGAAAGATTCGCGCGATCGACCTCACCGGGGACCAGGCACTCCTCACCATATCCTTCCTAAAGGACGTCGAGATACGCAGCGACGCGACGGTCATGAGGAAGTCCTCCTCGATCCTCGGAACCTCGATCCTGGCGCTCACCCCGGGTACGGAAACGGGGACGGTCCTCAAGCCGGGCGGGCGAATTCAGCCGACCCCGGGCGAAGCGAGCATGACGGCCCTCCTCGGTTCCACCCAGAACCTCAGCGAGCAGGTTTCGGAGCTTATCCGGGAATTCCAGGAAAACCAGATGAAACTTCTCGCCATTTCGCTGGAAACCTTCAACTCGATCGCGAAAAAGCTCGACGAACGGAGCACCACGGAGCTCGACCGGGTATCCCGCATACTCGAGTCCACCGCGACGATTACCGAGCGCCTCGACCGGATCCTGGCCGACAGGGAAGGGGATATCGCGAGTTCCGCCGACGATATCGCCGTCGCCCTGGCCAATTTGAGGGCGATAACCGACGAGATCCGCGGCGGCGAGGGGAACCTCGGGAAGGGGCTGTACGACGACGCGCTTTACGACAACCTCGTGAAGACCGCGGAGGAAGCCAACGTAGCGGCATCAAAGCTGCAGGAAGCTATCGATAGCGTGAATCGCCTCGCGACGAACGCCGACTCGGTCGTGCAGGACGCGGGAAAGATAGTCTCCAAGGCGAACGGGCTCGGGGTGCAGGTGAGCGCCGCCGGGCGCTACGACCTCCTCTCCTCGGGCTTCCGGGGAGGGGCGTCCCTCCGCCTAGAGCCCCTCTCGAAGGATCGCTGGTACCGTATCGGCGTCACGGATTCCCCGGACGGCAATGTCACGAAGACGGTCACCGACACGTCTGGCACCTCGGGAACCACCCACGAGGTAACCGAGGAGACCACGTACGGCGTCGCGATCGACGCCGAACTCGCGCGGAAAATCGGCGCCTTCACCCTCCGAGGGGGTCTCCTGGAGAGCACTCCCGGCTTCGGGATGGATTTTACCCCGGCGACGTGGATTTCCCTCTCGGGAGAAGCCTTTTCCTTCAGTACCGACGGATTGCCCAATCTGCGTGGCACCCTTACCGTTTACCCGTTCTTCGATCCCTGGTCGAACAAGCCTTGGAACTGGATATATCTTACCGGGGGCATCTCCGACGCCCTGGGGCCGAAACGCGACTATTTCGTCGGAGCGGGACTCCGTTTCGCGGACGAGGAAATTCGCGGCCTCGTCGGCCTGGTGCCCCTCGCGTCGAATTGACCGCGCGTTTGACAAAGTCCGGGCGCGATCCTACGCTTGAAGCATGCCGGGAGACGCGCCGTTCAAAATGGAAATACACCTTTTCAGCCTGTTCCTGCTGGGAACCCTGCTCGCGACGTGCGTCAGGAAACAAGACCGGGAATTGCTGAGCGCCAAGCTCTTTTTATGGCTGCTGATATTCATCTCGCTCATGGTCCTCCTCGAATTGCTCCGGGGATCCCTGGGAAACGCGTCCTTCCCCGGCGGAAGGGCCGTCATTCTCGCTCTGACTATCGCTTATTACGCCATGGAACAGGTCCCGTTCCTCTTATATTACGTATTCATCGACCTTCATCTTTTGGGAAACCCGATTCGCACGAAAAAACTCGTGAGGACTCTCGCCTTCGTTTGGCTCGGATTCCTCGTTCCCGACGTGCTCACCGCCTTCACGGGTTGGTTTTTCTACCTCGACGGGGGAAACAGGTTCGTGAAGGGCCCCGCGTATTTCATGTTTCCGGCCTTTTCGTACGCCATTGTCATTTTTGGACTCCTTCGCGTGCTCAGGGAACGGGATCGCCTCGAGCGTAACGCTTTTTGGCCGCTTTTCCTGTTCCCGGTTCCCACGATTATAGGCGGAACCGTTCAGCTTCTCCGTCCGGGAAATCCCTATCTATGGGCGGGAGCTGCGCTATCCATGCTCATCATCTTCCTTCACATTCAGAATGAACGCCTGAAAAAGGACTACCTGACCGGAGTTTGGAATCGCCGATTTCTCGACGAATACCTTGAATTCCGCACGAGGGGAAAGCACCAAACGCCCTTGCTATCCGGGCTATTCATGGACGTGGACGGATTCAAGAAGCTGAACGACAAATTCGGCCACGAAACGGGAGACCAGGCCCTTCAAATGGCCGCGAGCATACTCAAGTCATGCATTCACGGGGGCGATTTTCTCGCGCGGTACGCGGGCGACGAATTCGTGATCATACTGGAAACCGCCAGCCCGCAAACCCTCACGATGGTCATCTCGCGCATCGAGGAAGAGCTCAACCGCTTCAATTCAGGCCGTACGAGGCCATACGAACTGCGACTCAGCATTGGCAGCGCGATATTCAACCGGGAAGCGGACAAAAACGGGCAGGGGTTCCTGGCGCGGATGGACGGCCAGATGTACGAGCAAAAGCAGAAAAAGAGGTAAGCGCGGGTACGGGGAGGAAGAAACGGGGAGGCGTCAGCGGTTATCCGAAATTCTTACGGTCGCTGGCGATCAGGCCCCGAAGCCTATGCACTTTCGCAGGCCCGCCGAATCGGTCACTTTCATTTTTCCCCGGGAAAGCTCGATATAGCCGTTTTTCTCGAAGTATTTAAGCATGCGGCTCACCACTTCCCTGGCCGTTCCCAGTTCGGCCGCGATTTCCTCGTGGGTCGAATATATGATCGGGCTCGGGCGCGTGAGCAGGAACTCGCCGATTCGCCGGTCCATCCCGCGGAACGCCACCTGTTCGACGACCCACATCACGTCGTTCAGCCGCGCGTTCATCGTCGACAGCATCAGTTTCTGTATTTCGGGGCTCTTTTCGTGAAGCACGGAGAAGATATCGTTCGAGAGGCTCGCGATCCGGCAATCCGTATCTGCCTTTATCATCGCCTGCATCGGCATGGTACCCATGATGCACGAGATCGACAGGGTACAGACGTCGTTCTCGAAAAGCCGGTACAGGGTTATCTCCCGCCCGCTTTCGGAGACGATATACACCCTAACCACCCCCGAAATGACCACGAGTACGCCCTTGCAGGAAGTGGAATCGAAAAGGACGGTCCCGGACTCGACCTCTTGGATCCGGATATTTCTCCTGACCGTCTCCGCGTCTTCCGGGGAAAGGTATTTGTTCAGGGGAAATTCGAATTCCGCGTCAGCTAGGTAACCCATACCGTTATTTTCCCCGAAAAGCGCGACTAAGGCAAGCGCCGTACGCGTGTTGAACAAGGGGCGGTACGAGACTACTATTGATGTTGGGGGTGCTTTCCCATGGAAGCCCGATCAAAGATCGTACTGATGGGGGAATTCCCTCCCGGGAGGAAATAAGTGAAAGATTCATTTCGAACCGACCTGTCCGGTAACGATTGGTGGGTACCCTTCCTCGCCATGATCGCGGCCGCGGTCGCCACCCTCGGGGCATTCGAGTTCGCCATGTTCGGGGTCGACAAAACCTCGTCGCCGGCATTCATTCTCGCGGCCATCGCCTTCGGGGCCGCCATGCTGGTCGGCTACGTCCTCATCGTCGCCGGCTTCTCGATCGTCTTGTTGCGAATCGCGGTTCCCTCAATCTCACTCCGGGAAAAAAGGCTTTCTTTTGACGGAAAGGTCGGCGTGTTCGTTCGCACGTTCCTCTTCGGCACATTGCTCACTGCGGCAACCTTCGGATTCTACGGGCCCTGGTTCGTCCGCCGTTACGTGGCGTACCTGGCGGTTCACGCGGAATACGACGGCGAACGGCCAAGATTCCTTGGCGAAGGCTCTACGCTCCTGAAATACGGGCTCGTGGCGCTCGTAGTGCCCCTCGCGGTCGCCTTGGCCGCGTTTTTCGCCTACGTTCGCTGGATTGCCTCGGGGCCCCAGCCCTATGGCCCGTCCTATACCGTGAAAATCCTCACCGCGACCGCGATCTTCGATATTGCGGCCTTCTTCCTGATCATTCCCTATTCGTATTTGTTCTATCGGTGGTTGATCGACTTCGCCTGGAAAAACGCGCGGATCTGCTGGGATACGGAGCTATGGCCCTCGGTCGGCTTCATAGCGGGACAATTGGCCCTTCTCCTGGTTACCGCGGGCATTTATTGGCCCTTGTTTACCCTTCAAATATTCCGCTATTTCGTCGGCAAGACGGTGATTTCGGAAGCGGGAAGGGAATCTGGTCGTTTCTCTTTCGAGGCGTCCCTGGCGAGGGGTTTTTTCCTGCTTTGGGGACAAGCCCTGCTGACGATCGTCACCTTCGGTATCTACGTGCCTTGGGCCTACGCCAAGTCGCTTCGATTCTTCGTCAACGGCATTTCGGTAGAGAGCGCGGATTAAACGAACGGCCCGGGGACCGACGGCCTGGTCTGCCTGCCGCCGGTCCCCGGGCCGCGTTCGGTCATTCGCCGATATGGAGTCAATCGTTAACCACTTCGCTTTTATTCGGCA
>QKCE01000195.1 GCA_003245785.1 Spirochaetales bacterium
GACCTACACTTAAGCCATATCGACGTATTCGATTTTGTAGGAGGAATGCATGAAAAAATGGCTTTTGGCGCTCGTCGCGCTCCTGGCGGCGGCGGCCGCGTTCGCCCAGACCCCTGACCTGAGCAAGCTCCCGAAGGGAAAATGGCTCGACGCGAACTGGAACGCCGTGTGGGAAATCGGGGCGGATTCGATCCGGCTCCTCGACGGCACGGGCGCCGTGGTCTTCGACTTCAAGGACAAGATCAAGGACTTCAAGGTCGACGCGAAGGTGACCGAAGTAACCTTCTCCTTCCGCTGCGACGGGGCAGAGCGGAGCTACACCTTCAAGAAGGGCACGACCGATCTCGACCTGACAATGGAGATCGACCGGGACTGGACGACGGAGCCCTATTCGGTAACGATGAAACTGCAGAAGTGATTCCCGTTTCGTGACGATGGGCCGGCGACCGACGCCGGCCTTTTTTTTATCGCGTTAACCGCCCCGCGGCGTACGGCTTCCCGCGGGCCCCCTATCTCCGTGAATCTTGGAATGACCTGAACTATAATTGCTTTCAGGAGGAAACAATGAAAAAGTTTCTATTCGTCGCCGCGGCCGCGGCGGTCGCCCTGATCGTCGCGGGATGCTCGTCGCTCCCGGTGGACGCGGTAGGCCTCATGAACGCGGGAAGCGCGGTAACAGCGGTGGCGCAACAGGCGGAGGGGAAGGATTTCAAGTCCGGCGAGGTGCTCTGCGCCGACGGGACCAAAAACGACCCGACCGACATGTTCTACAAGGTGTCAAAGGTTTTGACGCCCGCGAGCGCCGCCACAAAAAACCAGGCCGAGGTCCTTTTCGTGACCAACGGGAACAAGGCATGGTCCACGTACGTGGTGCCGAGCCACAAGGCGGCAAAGGCGGAACTCGCGGTCGGCAAGCTCGTGTTCCATCTCAGGGGATGGCAAGGCTACGAGGAAAAGAGCGTGTCCGCCGAGGACTACAGGCAATCGGATTGGGTATTGGGAACGGTCACGTCCCTGGACGAGATGTTCAAGAACTTCGTCGAGATCGACGGCGATAAGTACGATTGGCGCCTGGTGCGCATCGCGGAAATCCCGCTTGAATAGGCCATAATTGAATTCCGCGATAGACGCGGCCCGGGGAAGGGGTTCCTTTCCCGGGCCGCTCGCTTCGACGGCGGCCCCCCCCGCTAGACTCGGGGATACATCCCCGCGAGGATTTCGCAGGCCGAGACGATGAGTGGCTCGCAGCGAGCCTCGAAAAACCCGTTTTCGGCGGCGTGGCGGGAAAGTTCCGGGTCTCCCAGGTTGACGCCCAAAAGGCGAAGGCATTCGCTCGAGCCGTGGCGCCGCTCGAATTCGGCGAAAAAGTCCCGCACCTTGCCGTAGGCGCGCTCCTTCGACCCCTTCGGGTCGGCGGGGTCCCATTCCGCGTGGCCTATCGCCATGACCGCGCCGGTCACGGCGCCGCAGGTTTTCTGGAGGCGGCCCATGCCGGCCCCGAACCCGTTCGCCGCGGCCTCCGCGGTTCCCTCGTCAACGCCCGAGAGCCCGTGGTTCGCGGCATATACCGCCTGGGCGCAATTTCGCCCCGCCCTGAAAATTTCCACCGCCCGTTCCTCGATCTTTCCCATCGGCTTCGCTCCTTCTTATTTTGGTCAGGCTCCCCGGAACGCCTCGTCCAGGGCCCCGTACACGTCTTCCCAATGCTCGATTCCCACGGACATGCGGACGAAATCCTCGCCGATTCCCGCGAGGCGCCTCGCCGCGGCGTCCATGTTACGGTGGGTAGTCGAGGCGGGATGGATGACGAGGGTTTTCGTGTCCCCGATATTCGTCGTGTGGGACACGAGGCGCACCCGGTCGATAAAGCCGCGGCAGGCTTCGTAACCTCCCCTGAGGCCGAAGCCGACCATCGCGCCGTAGCGCCCGCCGAGATACCGTTCCGCATTGGCACGGGAGGGATGGTCCGGGAAGGATGGGTGGTTTACCCAGGCCACCGCCGGATGCCGCGAGAGGGCTTCGGCCAGGGCCAGGGCGTTTTCGAGGTGCCGCGGGTAGCGCACGTGCAGGCTTTCGAGGCCCCGCAGGAGGAGCCAGGCGTGGAAGGGCGCGAGACAGCCCCCGAGGTTCATGAGGACCTTGCCGCGGAGCCGGGTCAGGAATGCCCGTTTACCGAAGGCCTCGACGTAGGGCTTCCCGTTCGGCGCGGGGTCGAACATGAGCGGGTATCGGTCCGGGTCGAATTCGAAGGTTCCGCCGTCCACGATCATGCCGCCGATCGCGTCCCCGTGGCCCATCATGTACTTTGTGCAGGAATGGAGGACGAAGTCGGCCCCGTAGGAGAGGGGCCGGGTGATGAGCGGGGTGGCGAGGGTGTTGTCCACGAGGTAGGGAACCCGCCAGCCTTTCGCCACCGCGACGATGCCGGCATGGTCGGGGACCGAGAGGGAGGGGTTCGCGAGGTTTTCCGCCAATACGAGGCGCACGTCGTCGCCCATGACGCGTTCAAGGCTGCCCGCGTCCAGGGGATCGAAAAACCGGGCGGTAATGCCGAGCCGCGGCAGGGTGTCGGAAAGGAGGCCCATGCTGCCGCCGTAAAGGCTGGTAGACGCGGCGATCGCGTCGCCGGAGCGCAGGAAATTGAGGAGGAAGCCCGAAAGGGCGGCCATGCCAGAGGCGAAAGAAACCGCCCCGATCCCCCCCTCGAGAAGCGCGACCCGGCTTTCCGCCTCGTCGGTTGTTGGCGTCCCCAGGCGGGAGTAAATGTTCCCCTCTTCGGCGAGGGAAAAGAGCGCCGCGGCGGAGTCCGCCGAGTCGTAGCAGTACGCCGCGCTTTGGTAAATCGGCATGGCCCGCGCGCGGTTGTGGTCGAAGGGGTCGTAGGTTCCGTGAACGCAGAGCGTTTCGGGGCGCAGGGAGCTTCTGTCCGGTTCGTCTTTTTTCATGGTAGCCGAATCGTACAACGGCGGGATAAGGGGGGTCAATGCGGCGGACCGGGCGATACAGCCCGGCGATGCTTTATACTTCTTCGGGGAGGAAAACGATGCGATTGTGGAGTTTGTGGCCCGGGTATCTCGACTCGAAAGGACTCGTCGCCGCGTGGAGGGAAGGGCTTCTCGCCCTCGCCGTGCTCGCGGGGAAAACCCGCGGCTATCGGGCTCACCCCCAGCTCGACCGGTTCCGCTCGGCGGCCGATCCCGCGGGCTCGCTCCGGGTTTACCTGGAAGCCCTCGCCGCCGAGGCGGATTCCCGTGGCTACCGCTTCGCCCGCGAAAGGATAGCCGCGAACGGGCCGGAAACCGGCGTTAACCCCGCCGCGGGTAGCCTGAGCGCGCCGGGCGTATCCGTCGCGATTCCGGTCGCTGAGGCGATTCCGGTCACGGAAGGACAGATCGCCTACGAGGGCGCCCTCCTTCTCCGAAAGCTTTCCGCGAGAGCCCCGGGCCTGGCGCCCGCCCTCGCGGAGGCCATCCGTTCGGGATTACGGCTCAACCCCGCGTTCCGCTCCGGTCCCGGGGGCATCGAGGAATGGGAGCGCCCCCTTCCCGAAATCCTCCGGGAAATTGATATCGGCCTTACAGTCCCACCCGGGGAAGGGCCGACTTGAGCAGGGGCACTATTTGGTCCGCGGTGAGCACCTTGCCCGAGGACACTACCTTTTCGTCGACCACGAGGCCCGGGGTGGACATGACCCCATAGGCGGCGATGTCGGCGAAGTCGGTTACTTTCACCAAATCGGCTGCGATGCCCGCCTCTTCGGCGGCCTTTTTGGCGTTGTCCGCGAGGCGCACGCAATTCGCGCACCCGGAACCGAGAATCTTGATAGTCATCTCTTTCCTCCGTTTATCAGAATATGAAATTGAACAAAAGCCCGATGAGGAGGATTCCCCCCGTCACGAGGGCGAAAAACAGGCCCAGGAGCCGCGGCTTCACGACCTTTTTCAGCATCACCAGGGATGGCAGGGACAGGGTCGTCACGGCCATCATGAACGAGAGCACCGTGCCGAGCCCGACCCCCTTGCCGAGAAGGGCTTCCGCGACCGGCAGGGTACCGAATATGTCGGCGTACATCGGCACGCCCGCGGCGACCGCCAGGGGCACGGACCAGGGCTTCTCGTGTCCCAGGACCGCGACCACGAGGGACTCGGGTATCCAGTTGTGGATCGCCGCGCCGATCGCGACGCCGCCGAGGACGTAGGGCCATACCTTGTTCACGATTTGGGCGACCTGGTCCCGGGCGAAGAGCGCCCGCTCCCGCGCCGGGATTCCCTTTCCCTCCGTGCCGTCCCCCGGGGCCGCCGAGCCGAAGGACGCGTTGAACACGAATGCCTCGACGTAGCGCTCCATGCGCAGTGCGCTGATCACGGTCCCGCCCGCCACCGCGAGGACGATTCCCGCGACCACGTAAATCCCGGCCGTCTTCCACCCGAAAATTCCCGCGAGCAGGATCACCGAGGCGAGATCCACCAGGGGCGAGGAAATGAGGAAGGAGAAGGTTACCCCGACGGGCAGTCCCGCGTTGGTGAAGCCGATGAAAAGGGGGATGGACGAGCAGGAACAGAACGGGGTGATGGTCCCGAAGAGCGCGCCGAGCACGTGGGACGGAAAGCCCCGGACGCGTGACAGCAGGCGCTTCGTGCGTTCCGGGGGGAAAAAGCTCTGGATATACGACACGGAAAAAATGAGTACCGCGAGGAGAATGAAAATCTTCACCGTGTCGTAGAGGAAGAAGTGGATCGAGCCGCCCAGGCGCGATTCGGGATCGAGGCCGAGCAGGCCGAAGGCGAAGGCCCCGACGAGATCCGAAAGCCATACCATGCGAAGGAGCTGGTCGTTGAGTAAGGAAAATACGGCGGTCATTCGGTACCTCCTGCGGGCGCGGCGCAGGCCGTGCGCGCGGCGCAGGGCGCGGAGGCGGCGTCGCTCGCGCCATTCGCCCGGGAAGCCTCGAAATCGGATATTCGGCCGACGAAGTCGGCAAGCGTCGAGGAAAGGGACTGGAAGGAGGCTCGATCGAGGGAATAGTGGACCCAGGTACCGACCCGGCGGGAGCTCACGAGCCCCGAGGCGCAAAGGGCCTTCATGTGATGGGACAGGGTCGGCTGGGAGACCGTACAGCGGTCGAGAAGCTCGCAGGCGCAGCTTTCGCCGTTTTCCGCGAGGGATTCCACCAGCGAGTATCGGACGGGATCCGAAAGGGCCTTGAATAATTCGGGCAGTGACGTCATGGCGGCTCCTGATATATCGATGACCTTGAATATTGACAGCCATCTATATATCAAATGCCGGCCGGAGAGTCAACCGCCGGGGGCCTTCATCTCGAGGGATTCGAACCAGGTTATCGCACGGTGCCGGATGAGAAGGTCCGCCGGCTTGTCGGCGGGGAGCCGGTCCAGGGGGATGAAGCCGCCGGCCATATGGGCATGGCCTCCGCCGACCCCGAGGCCCGCCACGATCGCCCTGACGCAGTCGCTGGCCGGGGCTTCCGGAATTTCGCTCCGCACGGAAAGCTTGATCCCCCTGTCCCGGACGGACCAGGAAACGGCGACCTTCACGGTATCGAGGGAAAGCACGATGTCGCTCGCCGAGCCGAGGAGGGAGTCGTCGCTGCAGTCCAGGCGCATGAACCCGAGCTCCCCGTAGGTTTCCACCGTGCTGAACGCGTCGGCGTAGTGGCGGAGGTCCGCCATGGTCAGCTGGTTGCCGTTCAGCTTGCGCAGCGAGGAGGGATCGTAATGCCCGAAGAGCCGGTACAGCATTTCGATATCGAGTTCCGATACCCCCCGAACGAGGTTCTCGGTATCCTTCATGATCCCGAACACGAGGGCGCCGGCGACGCGCGCGGGCGGCTCGATACGGTTCTCGAAGAACCAGGAGGCGACGATGGAGGAACAGGCCCCCACCCCGGGACGGATGTCCGAAAAGGCGCAGGTACGGTCCGAGCCGAGCTCGTGGTGGTCGATTACCGCCACTTCCTCCGTGACGAGATCGGTCACGTTGCTCGTGCCCTTCTGCACGTCCACGAGCACGGTCCAATCCCGCTCGTCCAGGGTTTCGGCGCGGCTCACCGGGATCATGGAGATACCGAAGACCTCGAGCATCATGATCGCGTCGGTTTTCTCCAGCTCCCGGTCGTACACGATCTTCGCCTCGATCCCCCGCTCGGCCAGGAGGTACTGAAGCCCGGCGCAACTCGCGATCGCGTCGGGGTCGGGCACGTTGTGGGGCTGAAGGAACACCTCGTCGGGGGCCTTGCGGAGGAGATCCGCCAGCTCGTCGAGCCGGGTACGGGCGCCCACGGTCACCCCAGGGGCAGGGCGGCCATGTCCGGCCGCACGAAATATTTCTTGTCGACGCGGACGACCGGGGTCGTCAGCAGGGCGGGGTCAGAGGCGAGCTCCTCCACGGGATCGAATTCCATGAACGCGAGCCCCCGGGAGATAAAACGCTTCGACCCCTCGTCGATCAGCCGGGAGGCGTCACGCCCGGGCGCCATGTTGAGTATCTCGGTCTCGGTAAGGGGATTCGCCGCCACGTCGCGGAACTGGAACGGGATGCCCCGCTCCTTCAGCCATCGCTCCGCCTTTCGGGTTTCCCCGCACTTCCTGGTTCCGTACACGATCACGTTCATGCCTGTCCTCCCTCCCCGCCGTCCGGGCGCGCGATAAGGGACTTCACGTTCGAGGCCTCCGACGCGATAAGCCGGCTCGCCGAGGCGACTCCCGGGTCCGGGTGCTCCCTTCCGAGGGCGAGGGCGGTGGCCACGATCTCGTCGAGGGGAAGAGCGCAGTCCGCCGCGATGCGGGAACGGACGCGGCGCTCGGCCCCGTTCGCCTCCTTGAGGCAGCGTTCCGCTTTTCGCGCGGCCTCGTCGCGTTCCTCGATGAGGGTCTCCCTTTCCTTCCCGTCCAGGCAATCGCGCCGGTACATTCCCGTAACGGTCACCAGCAGGACGGTAAGGAGCATGCCGAAGGCCTGCCGGTATTCGGCGAGGAACACGGCCCTCGGATGGACGTAAATGATGACGATTTCCACCGCCATCATGGCGAGCCAGGGGGCGAAGGCGAGCATCGTCCGGAGTACCGCCCTGTCGCGGTTTCGCGCCGCGTGGTACACGCCCACGAGCACGATGATCAGGGTGACGAGGGCGAGCACGTTCAGGATATCCGCCATGGTATAGGGCTGGAAGAAAAACGATACGCCGACCAGGACCGCCGAAAGGGCGGCCAAGACCCTATAGGACGCGTGTTGCCAGGGCGAGAAATTCTTGCCCATGAGGAAACCGAAGAAGAGGTGGGCCGATACGAGCTCGAGGCCGATACTCAGGGGATATAGCCATTCCGCGTAGGCGACGGAATTCAGGATGAGGAGGAGAAGCCGCGTTTGGCGGAGAAAGAAAAACAGGATCGAGAACGCGAGGAACGAAAGCCGCACCAGCTCGCCGCGATAGAGCGTGATCCCGGCGATGAGGTTGAGGAGCGCGAGGCACATGACCGCCGAGGCGATCAGGTTCCCGATATCGCGCTCCCGGCCCGCCCGGTAGGCCCAATCCGCCGAGTCGAGGACCTCGGGATCTATCACGACGTCCCGCTCGTTCACGTACTCGAGCACGTAGGTAGCCGCCGCCCCGGAACGAAGCATCACCGGAAACGCGGCGCGGGTATGGCGAAGCGGGCTTTCCCGGGCCGGCACGGGGTCCCCCTGACGGTATTTCGTCCTCAGTTCGTGCCCGGATTTCTCCAGGAAAACCGTGTAAAAATTCCTCGTCGCGTTCTGGATCACGAGGGAACGGTCCTCGATACCCCCGTTCGAGAGGGCAACCGTCACGTAGGCGAATTGCGACTCCTCGATCTGGGTGTCGTTCTGGAGCTCGCGCCATTTTCGGTCGGGGTCGAGGAGCTCCGAGGACGAAAGCTGATGGTCCGAAACGCTTAGGGAAAAAGAGGCCGTGACCCCGGGTACCGCGCGGACGGGCGCGGGCGAGGGCAAGAGGGTCACCGCGAGGATGGCCGCCATGCCGACCACGGAGGCGGCGGCGAGCATCGCGGTAAAGTCGGGGGGGTTCCTCATCGGGGTTCTCTCCTTTTTTTATATCGCCTGCGGGGCGCTTAAAGCGCGGCGAGAAGCTCGTCCAATCGCCCCTCGGCGGGATCGCAACCGTAGGGGACGCATGTGATCTCCCGGGGTTTGCCGCCGTCAGCATCTTCTGACATATAGCTTTCGATACGGTCAGCCATCCCGGAAACCTCGGCCCCGGAGAGGCCCGGTAGCGCGAC
>QKCE01000222.1 GCA_003245785.1 Spirochaetales bacterium
GACGTGGCGCCTGCGGCCGAAAATCTCGTTTTCCTCGATGACTATGAGCTTCAATTCCGGTATCGCGAAGCCCGAGGAAAGGTCGAGGGGCAGGATATGGACCTCGATGTCCTTGAGAATCTCGCCTATCCTGAGCGCCTGGTTTTCGCTCTCGGCGAACACGCATACCTTCCAGCCGTTGGAAACGAGGTTCGCGAGCTCTTCCTTCAGGTACACGATATTCCCGAAAAAGCTCCTGGGCGGGTCGCAGGCGATTTTCAGGCGGGTCGCGGCGAGGGCATCGTCCCCGTGGATGGTGCGGAAAAGGAGCCTCCTCCCGTGGCGGGCGGCGAGCTCCCGGAAGTTGAGGAGTTCGCGCTGGGGTTCGGGCACCTCCGAGAGGAGCGGGTTCCTCGTCTCTTCCTCGGTCGATGCCCTCGCCTTCCGGTACAGCCCCAGGTACTCTCGCTCCAGGGTTTCCTGGGCGTTGGCTTGGCGGTCCCAATCGAAGAAAAAGACCGTCGCCGCCTCATCGCCCGCGAGGTAATCGAGCACCGACGACGGGCCTTCGAACGCGAGGGGGTAAAATAGTTCCTCCCCCTCGACGGTACCGTGGAGTCTCAGGTGTTCCACGAGGCCAGGCGCCCCTTCCGCGAATTCGGGAAGCTCCGCGAGCCGGGCCGCGAGGGCGTCGATACGGGCCTCGTCCCAAATGACTTCCCGCGCGGGATACAGGGCGAGGGACTCGAGGGACGCCGAGGAAGCCTGGGTGCCCGGATCGAAGGACTTGATCTGCTCGATATTATCGAATTCGAAGACGACGCGATGGGCCTCGACTTCGCCGGCCATGTACACGTCGAGCACTTCGCCGCGGAGGGCGAATTCCCCCCGAACCGTCACCCGGGGCACGCGGGTGTAACCGAAACCCGAAAGCCTTTCGGCCAGGGCCGCGGGGTCTATCGAGTCCCCTACCCTGACCTCGGTGAGCAGTGAACGGAAATATCCGGGCGGAGGCACCGGGGTAAGGAATGCCCGCTGGGTGAGGACCAGGATCGAAGAGGGGGAGCCGGAACCGCCCCGCTTCGCGGGTTCCCGGGCCAGCTTGGTCAGGGCGGCAGCCCGCTCTCCGAAGACGGCGGCGTTCTGGGCGACGGGACGGTAGGCCATCGTTCCCCACCAGGGAAGGGTCTCGAATTCGAGGCCGGTAAGGTCAAGGTCCGAGGCGAGGCTCTCGATCTCCTTTTCCGTGGGAACGACTATTACGAGGCGCCCGGAAAAGGCGGCGGTATATTCAGAAAGAAAAAACGCGTGAAGGCCGCCCTGAACCCCCTCGATTTCGTGGGGCCAGGGGTCGGCTTTTAAACGCGAAAACACGCCGGACATGGCGGGCCACCGGCGTATGGTTTCCTTGAGGTTCGTTACTGTCATCATACTGAAGGGCATTTTAACATTTATGTAACGCCTGAAAAAGGCCGATAGTTTGAAAAAGGGAGATTTTTTCGTGAAACGACTGCGTTCATCGATAATAGGCGCGACGCTCCTCGCGTTATGCGCCATCGCGTTACCCGCCGCCGCCAACGACGCGCCGGCCTCGGCCGACGTCTCCATCCGGTTCTATAACCGGACCGTGTATTATCCCGGAAACTCCCCCTCGGAACCCGTTTACGTCCAGGTTTCCATCGCGAATAACGGGCCGGAAACCTACCGCTTCAAGCTCGCGGAAGACCACGGATTCAGCCTCGATTTCTTCGCCACCAATACGAGAAACCAGCCCCTTCCCCATACGGAAGACTGGCAGAGGAAGAGGAACACCACGCGCCAGGTATATTTCCGGGAAGTCAGCCTCGAGCCGGGGGAAACCTACTCATTCGTGGAAAACGTGAAGGACTATCTCACGGTCACCGATCCCGGGATGTACGTGCTTGGCTGCTCGTTTTATCCCGAACTCAAGCGGAAGAGCGACGATTCGGAGCCCTCTTCCCGCTCGAATCGCCTTACCCTCGAGGTGAAGCCCTCTCCCGGGGCGGCAGCCGTCCGGATACTTCCCGTATCGCCGACCACTTCCGAGGTGCTCCAGCCGGAGGCCATACCGCCGGACCAGGTCGTCACGAAGGTTATCACCGCCCGGCAGCGCTCCGAATGGAACCAGTTCTTCCTGTACCTCGACCTGGAGAAGATGCTCGCCCGGGATCCCGCCCGAGACCGCCGATACCGCGCGGAATCGGAGCAGGGCCGCTACCGGATGCTCGAGGACTACCGCACCGAGCTCATGAACGAGACCTCGAACGACCGCGACATTTCCACCATCCCGGTGGAATTCGAGATCGAGCGGACCGAATACGCGGGCAACCGCGGGACCGTGGAAGTGATCGAGTGGTTCAAATACCCGAGCTTCCGCGAAAAGAAGCGTTACACCTACGAATTGGAATCGCGCGACGGCATCTGGCGCGTCTACGGGTTCAACGTACAGAACCTCGGGACCGAATAGGGGAATTTGCATGAAGGCTATGTTGATCGCGGACACCGACAGCGCGGAAAAAACGATTTCCGGTTACCTCAAGCCCCTTGGTTTCGACCTGATCCGTTACCGCTCGGCCGTCAAGGCATTGGACAATATCGACGAAATCAAGCCCGACGCGATATTCGTGAGTACCGGTGACTTTCCCCGCCACTGGAAGACCATCGTGCAGTACGTCCGTTCCGACACGGGCAAGGACCGTACGGTGGTCATACTCCTGGTGAACGCCCGCTTTACCTCCGACGACGCCGACAAGGCGCTTCATATCGGGGTGCAGGCCTTCGTGAGCGAAAACCTCGAGGCGGCCGAGGACGAGCCGAAACTCATGGAAATATTTTCCCGCTACAAACCCATCGATTCGGGGAAGGGATCCGTGCGCTACGAATACAAGGCGCTTTCCGACGACGCGGCGTTCATGTTCACGAACCCGCTCACCGACGCGATAATAACCGGCAGAATCGAGGGCTTCGAGTCGGGCTCCCTGTTATTCCGGCCCGACACCCCCTCCTCCATCGCCGAGCTGTCCGAAGGAGACGAATTGACCGAATGTTCCCTGAAGGTTGGGGACGACATACTCTCGCCCGAATGCAGGATACTGAAGGGGGGAACCCTCATGAGAATAGAATTGGCCAAAATGAGGGAATCGGAGCGAAAGATCCTGGGCTCGTTCATCGTCGGAGAATGACGAGGCCCATAAGCAGCGCGACAAAGACGAGGGACGCGAGGTAGATCCACCAGGGAAGCGGGTCTGCCCCGCGTCCGTTTTTTTTGTCCCGGGGCAGCCAGTCGTCAAAGGACCGGCCCTTTCTCCCGCGCCCTCCGGAACCGCCCCGCGCCGACCCGCCGTCGCGGTAAACCGCGTAGCCGCAGGCGGGGCACCCGTCGCGGAACAGCTTCGAGTCGCCCGAAAAACCGCAGGAAGGACACTTCACCGACGAGAAGAATTTGCCGCAATGCCTGCAAAACTTGTCGCTTTGGCGTACCTCAGTGCCGCAATATTCGCAAAAAAACTTCGGGCCGGTTCCCATCGGCTCAGGTAGCCGAACCGGAGGGGCAGGAAGGGCCGGAACCGGCGGGGGTCGCTGCCTTTTTCCCGGAAGAGGAATCGTTCACGTAAAAACCGGATCCCTTGAAGCTTATACCGAGACCGCCCGTAAGCACGCGGCGCACGGCTTTCCCGCATTCCGGGCAATCCCGCAGGGGTTCGTCGCTCATCTTCTGGAAGGCCTCGAAAGAATGGCCGCAGGAATCGCAGGCATAATCGTAAGTTGGCATCTTTGATACCTCGAAAAAAAAAGTCGGCGCCGGGCGCCTAAATTAAAATACCAAAAAACCGGCGAATCCGGCAAGGGTTTCCGCGCTGACGCCCTCTTTGCGCATGCGCACCCCGGTTCCGGCGACTTCGGGGTCCATGCCTGAAATCAGCGAAAGGAGCCTCCCGAGGGCGCGGGCGCGGAGCGCGTCGGGAGCGGAGAAATCCAGCTCGACCGAGTAGGTTTCACCCGCGCCCTCCGGGGTCGCGACGATATCCGCGCGCGAAACGGGCAGGCTTATATCCGCGCCCAACGCCATCGGCAAAATCGAGGCAGGGTCGGTCACGGATATCGCGAGGGCCGCGGCCGCTCCTGGCGCCGAAGACAGGCTCGCGAAGGCGGCGCCCACCGGGGGATACGGGGAGTCTCGCGAGGCGGCGCCCAGCATGTCCGCCATGGAAGCGCCCAATGTCACGCACACGATGCCGCTCGCGGGAATCGATGCGGACAGCGTCCCGTTTTCGTACCAAACCGCGCCGGCATCGTCCTTAGCCTTTTTCCATCCGTTGGAACCGGAAAAAACGAGCGGCGTCGCGGACTTCGGAAAGTCCCCGGACAACACGAGCCTGACCGAGCGGTCTCCGTAAAACGCCGCCCGGGCGAAGGACGTCCTGTCGAGAATGCCCTTCAGCGATGCGCGGTCGCGCTCCTCCAGCCTCTCGAGGGAATCGGCGACCGTATCGAGTAGCCTTCGGTTGGGCGCTACGGGTACGGCCGCGTAGAGCGCGGCACCATCCCCAAGAAGGACGAGGGGATCCGGCGGCGGGGTAAATCGCATTCCCGCGCAACCCGTCGCGAGGACGGCGCTGAGGGCGAAGACCGCGGCCCGCGCGGCCAAACGCGGCGGGGAGGGCGCGTAGAGCCGGGAGCGGGGCATAGCCTTTCCGAAGCCGTCCGTGGCGATCACCGTAATCGTTACTCCTTCGTGAGATCCGCTTCCCAAGAAGCGTCTCCCGCCTCGATCGCGGCGGAGGAAGCCCCCGCGGGGAAGGAATCCTTCCATTCGGCCGATACCGCGAGGGTCTCGGCAGCCAGGTAATCGGAGTAACGTTCGAAGGCCTTTTTTAGGAGCGACGCGCCCTCCCCGCCGGAAGAAGAGGCCGAGGATACCTCGAGCCGAATGCGGTCGGTGACGTCAAGGCCCCGTTCCTTGCGGAGATTCTGCACGCCGCGCACGAGGTCGCGCACGCAGCCTTCGAGGAGAAGCTCCTCCGAAACCTCCGTATCGAGGCCGACGGTGAGGGTGCCTTCGTTCACCACCCTCAGGTTCGCCTTCTCGATGCGGTTGACGATTATCTTCTCGCCGGTGAGTTCCACGTGCTGACCCGCGACCTCGATGCTGAGGGTCGAGCCGTCGATGATCGACTGGATTTCCTGTGAGCTGAGTTTTTCGATTTCGGTCGCCGCGATCTTCATCGATGGGCCGAGTTCCTTGCCGAGGACGCGGAAGTTCGCCTTCGCGGAATACTCGACGAGATCCTCTTCCTTGTCGTGGAAGATCACCTCCTTGACGTTGAGTTCGTCCCGGATGCTTTCTTCCATCTCGAGGAGGACCTTCTTTTCCTCCGGGTCCCGGGTAACGAGTTCCACGGCCTTCAGGGGCTGACGGGTCTTGAGGTTGAACTGATAGCGGAGGCTGCGGCCCATGGAGACGGCTTTCTGGACGGTCGCCATCTTGAACTCCAGGGCGGTATCGCGCCGGGTTTCGTCGTACTCGGGGTAATCCGCGAGATGCACCGACTCGGGGTCGTCCCCCGCGCGGAGGTTCTGCCAGATCGATTCGGTGATGAAGGGAACGACGGGCGCCGCGACGAGGGAGAACCGGCGGAGGGCGAGGTAAAGCGTCTCGTAGGCCTGGGCCTTGTCGCCGTCGTTCTCGCTCTTCCAGAAGCGCCTGCGCGAGCGTCGGATATACCAGTTGTTGAGCTGGTCGATAAACTGGACGATCGGGTCGATGGCGCGGGAAAGGTCATACTCGTCCAGGGCCGTGGTAACGTCCATGACCATCTTCTCCGTAATCGAGAGGATCCACCGGTCGAGGGGATTTTCCCCGGCGCCCGCGAGGTCTTTCGCGCTGTCGGGCCGCCCGATTCCGTCGATATTCGCGTAGGTCACGTAGAAGCTGTAGCTGTTCCATAAAGGAATCAGGATGCCTTTCAGGATCTCCCGCACGCCCTCGTCGGTGTACTTCAGGTCGTCGGCCTTCACGACGGCGGAATGCACGAGGAAAAGGCGGAGCGCGTCGGCGCCGAACTCGTTCACCACCTTGTTGGGGTCGGTGTAGTTCCGCAGGGACTTCGACATCTTCTTTCCGTCCGAGGCGAGGACTAGGCCGTTCACGATGCAGTTCTCGAAGGCCGGCCGTTCGAAGAGCGCGGCCGCGAGGATCGTGAGGGTATAGAACCATCCGCGGGTCTGGTCTAGTCCCTCGGAGATGAAATTCGCCGGGAAGTGGCTCTCGAAATATTCCTTGTTCTCGAAGGGATAGTGGTTCTGGGCGTAAGGCATGGCGCCGGACTCGAACCAGCAGTCGAGCACTTCCGGGATTCGCTTCATGGAGGCGCCGCATTCGCATGGAATCTCGACGCCGTCGACGAAATGCTTGTGGAGGTCCGTGACCTCGACGCCGGAAAGCTTTTTCAGTTCCTCGCGGCTTCCCACGCAGATCCTCTTTCCGCAGTCCTGGCATTCCCAGATCGGGAGCGGGTTACCCCAATAGCGGTTTCGGCTGATCGCCCAGTCCCGCGCGCCCTCGAGCCATTTGCCGAATCGGCCTTCCTTGATGTGGGCGGGCTGCCAGGTGATCTTGAAATTCGCGTCGAGCATTTGCTTCTTGATCTTGTCCACGCTCACGAACCAGCTGCCGATGGCGCGGTAGATGAGCGGGCTCGAGCAGCGCCAGCAATGGGGATAGGAGTGGAGTATCTGGTCGCGTTTGACGAGCTTTCCCTCGGCTTTCAGCCTATCGATGATCGCCTTGTCGGTATCCTTGACGAACTGGTCCCTGTAATCGGGAACCTCGCCGGTAAAGCGGCATTCGGCGTCGATCGGGCAGACGGAGGGGACGCCGGAGCCCTTGAAGACCCGGTTGTCGTCCTCGCCGAACCCCGGGGCGGTATGCACGATACCCGTTCCGTCCTCGGTGGTCACGAAGTCGCCGAGGAAGGTCCGGAAGGCGCCGGGGGAGCCGTCCTCGTTCTTCTCGAGAGCGGCGAAATACGGAAACAGGGGCTCGTAGGAAAGGCCCTCGAGCTCGCTTCCCTTCTTCTTCCAGGCGATCTCGCATGCCGCCGGATCCTTGTAGTAGGCCGGCAGGCGGGATTCCGCGAGGATGAAGCGTTCTTCGCCGTCGACGACCATCACGTAGTCCACGTCCGGACCGAGGGTAAGTCCGAGGTTGCTCGGCAGGGTCCACGGAGTGGTGGTCCAAGCGAGAAGGTAGGTGTTACCGTCGGCTTTGAGGCCCTCGTCGGAAGCGCCCTTCGGGAAGGCGCCGGAGGCGGCCTTGCCGGGCACGGTGCCCTTCACCTTGAAGCGGATCGTGATCGCGGGATCGTGGACGTCCTTGTAACCGCCCTGGGCGAGTTCGTGGTTCGACAGCACCGTGGAGCAACGGGGGCAATACGGAAGGATGTAGGAGCCCTGATAAAGGAGTCCCTTGTCCCAGAGGCTTTTCATGACCCACCAGATCGACTCCATGTACTCGGGTTCCATGGTCTTGTAATCGTTGTCGAAATCCACCCAGCGGCCGAGGCGGGTAATCGTCTGCCGCCACTCGTTCACGTACCGCAATACGCTCGATCGGCAGGCTTCGTTGAATTCGGCGATGCCGAACTTTTCGATATCGGTCTTGGAATTGAGTCCGAGCTCCTTTTCGATGAGGTTTTCGACGGGAAGTCCGTGGCAGTCCCAGCCGAAGCGACGCTCGACTTTTTTCCCCTTCATGGTCTTGTATCGGGGGATGATATCCTTGATGGTGCTGGGAACGAAGTGCCCGAAATGGGGAAGCCCGGTGGCGAAGGGAGGGCCGTCGTAAAACACGTACTCTTCCGCGCTTTCCCGGTTGGCAATCGATTTCTTGAATATATCGTTTTTCTCCCAGAAAGAGAGTATTTTCTCTTCCTGCTCGGGGAAGTTCACCTTGGGGTCTACGGGTTCAAACATTTCGGTCTCTCCTTGCGTTTATTCGATGAGTCCACTCGCATAGATCGAATTGCGTGAGAGTATATCGAATTCTTGAAGATGTTTCCATACCACGAAATACTTGACTTTCGTCCCCAAGCGGTTTATCGTTAAAAAACACACGATAATACTAAGGAATTTTGATGAAACCGAAAATAACCGCGGTGCCCTCGATAAGGCGCCTTCCCTCATATTTGCATATCATCCGGCAGGCCC
>QKCE01000332.1 GCA_003245785.1 Spirochaetales bacterium
GGGCGTCCAGGTCTTCCCGAAGCTCGAGGGCGGTATAAAGGACGTCGGGACCGTTTTTCAGGGTTCCCGCGGCGGCGGCGATTTCGGGTATCCTGGCGGAAACGGCGTCGTATTCGCGGTTCCAGGCCGCGGCGTCGGCGAAAACGGCCTTGTCGTTCCAAAGGTATTTCGCTTCGATCGATGACCGAAGGGGTAATTCTTTCATGGCGCGTACTCCTCATCCCCGGAGTTCCGGGGGAACCCTTATTATACCACAAAGGGCTCCCGGGCGTCCCGGCCGGTTGGAGGCGGCCGCCGGGGTCAGTCTTCCCGGAGGGAGTCCTCGAGGGCGGCCCAGTCGGGGACGGAGATTTCCGCGCGGCCCGTAAAGAGGAGGCCCTCCGCTTCCAGGCGGGCCAGGTGCCTGTTCACGGTTTCCCGGGCGAGGCCGAGGTCGCCCGCGATGTCCGCCTGGGTCGCCGCTATGGAGTGGTTTTCGATACCGGCGACGGTTTTCCGGCGGGCGAGGAGCCAGCCGACTACGCGTTCCCGGTTTCCGCCGCCCAGGAGCCAGCCGTGGAGGGCGAGGGTTTCCCGGGCGAGGAGCAGGGGAAGGACCGCGGCGAACTCCGCCCGCTTTTCGAGGAGCGAGAGGTTGTACGCCGGGATGACGAAAAGCTCGGCGTCGCCCCGGGCGCGGTAATCCGCCTGGGCCGGGGCCCTCGCCACGGACTCGGCGAGGCACGCCCAGGAGCCGGGCGCGAGGGGCGGCAGGACGATCGGCGGCGCGCCGATCCGGTTCTTCGTCGGGAGAAGGCGGCCCGAAAGCACGAGGGCGCAGCGGTCCGCCGGGTCGTCCTGCCAGGCGAAGGCCCGTCCGGACCGAAGGGTTTGGACGGCGCCGTAACGCGGGAGGAGGGTCGCGAGGGCGCCGGCGTCCCGGCCGAGAAGGATGGCAAGGCGCGTCGCGAGGGCCGCTTCGTCGGCCGGATTGCCGGCTGGATCGTCGGCCGGTTTGCCGGCTGGATCGCCGCCCGGCGTGCCGGCCGCGTCGTCAACCCGTCGCGCTGACGGATTCCCGGCCGGAAGCCCGGCCGATTTACCGGCCGGATCGCCGTTCCCTTTTGGGCGGCTCATGCGTCGAGGGCCGCGAGGACGGGCTCGAGAACCCGCAGGGGGTAGGCGACGTTCAGCTCGTGGCCCCTGTCGCTGACGATCTCCGCCAGGGCGACCATTTCCCACTCGTCCGCGAAGGGGGCGAAGGCGGAGACCGCCTCGGAAAGGGTCTCGGGGCATTCGGCTGCCCGGCCGGGGCGGGGGCTCACGGCGCCGTAGCGCTGCCACTCGTGACGCAGGGCTTCCAGTATCGCGGGCGACTCGGACTCGGCGAGGGGTCCCGAAAGGAAGACGGAACCGCCCACCGGCCGGGTCAGGGACGCGCGGGCCCATTCGGTGACCCGAACCTCGGGATACCCTTCGGCCAGGGGAGCGGCGGCGAGAAAGAGCCGCTCGGGCCGTTCCTCCCCGGCAAGGAAGGGCCGAACCGCCGCCGAGGCGGGAGCGACGTGAACCCGGGCGCCGGGCGGGAGGGACGAGAGGAATTCCGTGAAATTGAGCTGGTCCGCGGCCTTGACCCGAAGACCCGCCGGCAGGTTTCCATCGATAAGGTTCAGGGTCTTGAGGGCCCGCTCGTGCAGGCCCGCGAGGGCGTCGATCTGGCGGCGGGTGAAGCAGTCGGGCTTCGAGAAATCGTAGGTTTTGACGGCGGAGGTTTTGTCCCCCGCGGGGATTACGCGGCCGGTGGACGCGAAGGGCGCGTCGGCAAAGGCCGGCGAGGGGAACCCCGGCGCGAGGTCGCCGATTTCCAGGGCCATGAACTCCCCCGAAACCGAGACGACGCCCCGGGCGGCCTCGATGCCGGCGACGAGGAGCGAGGCATCGGCGCGCCAGGCCTCCCCCTCGCGGTACGCGGGTATGCCGAGTTCCACGAGGCTCATGCGGCCCAGCCCCGAAAGGGAGCCGAGGGGAACGGTCGCGCCGCCGAAGCTGACGGTAACCGGAAGGAGGCCCGTAAGCGCCGAACCCCGCACGGGCTCGACCTCCGCCGGAAGGGCGGGACTGAAGGCGAGGATCCGGGCGGTTAACCGCGCGGTTAACCGCGCGGCCGGGCGGGCTTCTTCGCCGGAGTGAAGCTCGACCAGGACCGTGTCGGCCTCCGCGAGCCTCGCGCCGTTAAGCCTGAGCTCGAAACCCGTGCCGGCGATCCGGTCGGTAAGGACCGTGGACCCGGGCGCGAGGCGCGCGAGCTCGAAGCGGGAAAGCCAGGCGGTTCCCGTTATGAGCGAAAGTTCGCAGGCAGCGTCGTTGAAAGATTTCATATAATCCCCCTCGACTCATAGCATAGGGCAGGATGCCCGCGGGATCGGTGAGGGGGCCGTGTGACGGCCCTCACGGAGCGCGACGGGCGCGACGCAAGCGGCGGCCGACGCGCGGGGCGGGTCGCGGCGCGCCGACCGGCTTGCCCGGGACTCGGGGGTGCCGACGGTAAGCCCGTCGCCGGGCCGCCGGAAGGTTCGCCCCCCTCGCTGGGCGGCGCTCCGCCCGACGCGTAAGTCGAGGCCGCCTTCAGGCGGCGTCGACCGCGCTCCGCCGCCCTTTCTGCGTCTTCCCCTTTTCTTACCCGCGCATTTCCGGCGGGAGGGAGGAGACGATGGACTCGCGGACCCGGTCGCTCAGGGTTTCGAGTTCCTCTTTGGAAAGGTTGGCCGTGGGGATGGGCGGGTGGACGGTGACCGTGACGTGGCCCTTTTTCATTTTGCCGGTTTCCTCGAAGAGGCGCCAGGAGCCGTCGATGGTGACCGGCACGACGGGCACGCCCGCCTTGATCGCGAGCTTGAAGCTACCGGCCTTGAACTCGCCCACGGGCTTGCCGCGGCTTCGGGTGCCCTCGGGGAAGATGACGAGGGAGTAGCCCTTCTTCACCGATTCGACCGCCTCGGCCATGGCCTTTACGGATTGGCGGGGGCTTTTGCGGTCCATGAAGGTGCACTGCATGAGTTTCATCCACTGGTTGAGGAGCGGGACCTTGAGGACCTCGATTTTCGAGATGAAGGCCTTTTGCTTGGCGAGGTAGCCCAGGAGGATGGGGATGTCGAAGTTGCCCTGGTGGTTGCCGACGAAGACGACGGCGGTGTCGGTCGGCACGTTTTCCTCGCCGCGGACCTCGACGGTGCCGCCGGGGAGGCCGACCACGTAGCGCGCCCAGTCGTGGACGTTCCGGTTGACCCATTCGTCGCGCTCGGCGATTTTGCCCTCGCGCTCGAGACGCTTCACGAAGCGGAGCTTGGGGATGAACCGGACCAGGTAGAAAAAGAAGCGGATGAATTTGATGGCGGTACTGAACATGGTTTGATTTCCTCGTTTTCCCACTATACACCGAAACCGGTCCGTGGGGAAATGGGCGCCGTGGCGGGAATTCACCCCGGAACGGGAGGGTTTCCGGCGGCGCCGGTCGCGCTCGCCCGGGGAGAAGTCAGCGGAAGGGGTTGAGGGCGAGGGAGACGGCCAGGAGGGCGACGCGGACCCGGTTCGCGACTTCGAGGGGGCCGTTCGCAATTCCCTTGCCTTATCGCCGCGCAAATCCTATCTTTGGGGTATGAATAATCCGCCGATCATGGAAGTCCACGAA
Organism: Spirochaetales bacterium; assembly: GCA_003245785.1. GTDB lineage: Bacteria > Spirochaetota > Spirochaetia > Treponematales > Treponemataceae > Teretinema. The sequence goes on from QKCE01000332.1 coordinate 3,668, forward strand.
CTTCACAAGAATTACGGGAAGGTCGAGGCCGTGCGGGGCGTGTCCTTCGCGATAGAGGAAGGAAGCTGTTTCGGCCTCCTCGGGCCGAACGGGGCGGGCAAGACGACCACCATCGAGATGATGGAAGGGATTCTCGCCCCCACTTCCGGGACGGTCCTTTTTCGGGGCGAGCCCGTGGGCCACAAATTCCGGGAGAAGGTCGGCATCCAGTTCCAGCATACCGCGCTCCCCGAGTTCATTACCGTGAAGGAAACCCTGGAGCTTTTCCGCTCGTTTTACCCCGCGCCCCGCTCCATGGAGGAAGTGATAGAGCTTTGCTCCCTTTCGGACATCCTTACCCGGGACAACCAGAAACTGTCCGGCGGACAGCGGCAGCGCATGCTCTTGGGTATCGCCCTCATCCCGCGGCCGGAGATGCTCTTCCTGGACGAGCCGACGACCGGGCTCGACCCCCAGTCGAGGCGGAATTTCTGGGAACTGATCGAGGGGGTCAAGAAGGAAGGGACGTCGATACTCCTGACCACCCATTACATGGACGAGGCCGAGACCCTTTGCGACAATATCGCGATCGTGGACCGGGGGCGGATCCTGGAAAGCGACACCCCGGCCAAGCTCCTGGACAAGCATTTCACGGGCCAGATAGTCCGCCTGCCGAAGCAGGACGGGGACGGGGAGGCCGCGCAGACCCTCGAGGAACTGGGGGCGGTAAACGCGGGCGACCATTGGGACATTTGCAGCGAGGCCCTGGACGACACCATGAGGAGGCTGCTCGCGGCCCGGATCAACCTGAACGGGCTCTCGATTCACCGGCCGGACCTTGAGGACCTCTTTATCAAGCTTACCGGATCGTCCCTGCGGACCTGAGGAGTTGTCAATGAAGAAATTTTTGGCGGTGCTCAAGGCCCGCACCATGGAATACGTAAGGGACCGGGGAACCTTTCTCTGGAACCTTTTCTTCCCGGTCGTGATGGTGGCGGGTTTCGCCTTCGCCTTCGGGACCGGGGAGAGCAAGACCCTGTTCAAGGTAGCCCTCATAGGCCAAAGCCCGTCGTCCCAGGTCGCGTCGGGCGGGACGGATTCGGCGATCCCGAAGGCGGCGATCGAGGCGCGAAGCTTCGAGACCGGCTCCGGCGCGATGGACGCCTTCCTCTCGATTCCCCAGCTGGAGCTGATTCCCTACGCGGCGGCGGACCGCGAGAAGGCCCTCGACAAGCTTCGCAAGCACCAGTTCGACATGGCGGTGGACCTCGCCGGAAGCGCTTGGTACATAAACGACCAGGCCGCGGGCGGGCCCCTCCTCCGGAAGCTCCTCACCGGGACGGAAGACGCCGGGACGGGGGGCGCCATGCCTTCCGTCGACGGCTTCACCGAGAAGCGCGTGACCGGCGCGGCGATCCGCTACGTGGATTACCTTATACCGGGCGTTATCGGCATGAACATGATGATGTCCTGCCTCTTCGGCGTGGGCTTCGTCCTCGTGCGCTACCGGAAGAACGGGGTGCTCAAGCGGCTGAAGGCGACGCCGGTCGGGGCGCTCAACTTCCTTACCGCCCAAGCGGTCTCGCGGATGCTCATCGTGGTGGTAATCTCGTCCTTTATCTTCGGGGCCACGAACGCCTTCCTCCATTTCCGGATGGAGGGCAACTACCTTACCCTCCTCCTCCTCCTGGTGCTCGGGATTTTCGCGATGATCTCCCTGGGCCTCGTGTTCGCCTCGCGCCTCGCGAGCGAGGAACTGGCCTCGGGGCTCATGAACCTCGTGACCTTCCCGATGATGGCCTTTTCCGGCGTGTTCTTCTCGATCGAGGGAAGCCCGGCGATTTTGCGGGGCTTCTCGAAGATATTCCCCCTCACCCACTTCCTCGACGCCGCCCGGGCGGTCATGCTCGACGGGGCGGGGCTCTCCGTCGTGTGGCCCCAAATGGCGATCCTCGCGGGGATGACGGCGCTCTTCCTCGCGGTTTCCGCGCGGCTTTTCAAGTGGGAGTGATGAGCCGACGTAAGCCGACGTAAGCCCGGACCAGGACGGTTCGGGCTTTTTTTACATCCCCGTGGCGAGGATCGCGAACAGCTGGCGCCTTATCGAACCGGAATCGCCCCGGACGATGGCGCGGGTAAACTCGTCGGATTCCATGAGGGCGACGGATATGCGCGAAAGGGCCTGCACTGTTTCTTCCGAGGCGCGCTCGGGCGCTATGAGGAAGCACGACGAACCGATTACGCCGACCCGGGGTTCCTTCACCGCCTTCGAACGGCAGTGATAGAGCCTTATTCCCGACTCTTCCAATACGACGGTGCCGAGGGCCTCGCGGCGGTCCAGGTCGGCCTTGAGAACCGAGGCGGCTTCCCTTTCGGCGACGGTCCCGCCCCCGCACACCAGGTTCGCGATAAGGGAAGTCCTTTCGGCGTCGGCGCCCGCTTCCGCGGCGGAAAGCCAGGAGAAATTGCCCACCAATTGGAGGGCCGCGTCGATCGCGCGGTCCGGACCGGCTTTCTGGGCGGCCGCTCCGCCCGCCGCGACCTCGCCCCCCGCCGCGCCTTCCGCGTCGGCTTCCCGCATTCCCTCCGCCTTGGAAAGGCGCGCGAGAACCTCGGTCATTTCCCCGCGGAAGGAGGCGGCGTCGAAGGGCGACGAGAGGACGTATTCCGGGGCGGCCGTGAGGCCCGAGGGGAAGGTGGTGACCACGAGGTCCACGGCGTTGGCGAGGATCCATGGGTCGGTGGCGCGGTCGCAGGAGAGGGCGGAGACGACGGTGACCTCGGGGAAGTGGGCGCGGAGGAGCGCGGCGATGAATTGGGCGAGGAAGATGCCCTCGAAGCAGGTGACGAGGACGCGGAACCGGCGACGTGAGCCGGCCATCGTTTCTTCCGCCGCGCGGACGGTTATGGCGACGGCGGCGAGTTCCGCCGGGTTGACCGTGATGCCGTACATGGCGGCCAGGATCGGCGCGAGTATGCCGTGGAGGAGCGTCGCGAGATTCGCCCGATCCGGCGGAGGGGGCGTCGGCGCGGTCCCGGGGCTTGGTTCGGCGGGGGAGCCTCCGGGTACGGGTAAGGGCGGTCCTTCCGTCGGGGCGGGGGCCTGCGCGTACGGGCCGTTTATGCCCGAGCCGGCCGGGTCGTTCCGGGGGATATGCAGGAGTTTTTTGTAGACGAGGCTCGACAGGCCGACGCGGAGGGTATGGAAGAGGCGGCTGTCGAAGGAATACAAGGGGGATTTTTCCCGTTCAAGGCCCGCGAGGAGGGCGGAGACGGCGCGGTCGATGTCGGGATGGCACCGGTTGGATTCGCGGATTTCGCCGGGTTCGAGGGCGGAAAGCAACAGGGATAACCCGCGGATCTCGGTTTCGGCGTTGCCTCCCGCGAGGGCGGTCCACAGGCGGCGGGCGACCGATTCGGGTACGGCCGAGGGAAGGCTGGAGATGCCGGGGTCTCTCTCGCGTTCGGGAGCCCCTTCCCCCGTGCCGGCGATTTCGCCGGCGTCCGCCAGCTCGGCCCGGCGGGTCGCGACGGCGAGGTAGAGAAAGAGGAGCGCGAAGTCGTTCCAGGAAAAGCGGTAACCGAGGCGGGATTCGGCGCCGGTGATCGCTTGGAGGAACGTTTCCCGGTCGGCGTCGAAGCCAAGGGTCGCGAGGAGCCGCCCGGGACGGTCGTCGGCGGCGTCGAAGAGGATATGCTGGATAAGTTCCTGGGGATGCACGAGGTCCGCGGCCCCGTGGAGGATCGCCATGCGGATGTCCCACTCGTTCCCCGACAGGGTTACACCGATCCCGCGCTGGCGGTCCAGGACGGCGGAAAGGCCCCGGGCGGCGAGGAAGGAATCGAGGTCCTTGAGGTCCCCGGATACGCAGGAGTCGCTGACGAAAAAGAGGGTCGCGAGCTCGTTGAGCTTCACCACCCTACCCGTGTGCCCAAGGTACACCAGGGTCGCGAGCTGGCGGTGGGCGCTCCCGAGCCCGGCGAGGCGGCGCGGTCCCGAAAGGCGGGAGGAACCCGCGTCCCCCGAAGCGGCGGAACGGGCCTCGTCGCGCAGGGGAGCCGAGTCGCCCAGGAGGCGGATTCCCACGCTGCGCCGCTTCTCGATCACGAGGCCGTAGTCCCGGAGGAGGAATTCGAGTTCCTGCAGGTCGCGGAAGACGGTACGCACCCCCGCGCCGATTTCCCCCGCGAGTTCCGGCACGGGCACGAAGCCCGGCCGGTCCATGAGGAGGTCGAGAATCCGGCGGAGACGGGGTTTCATGCGACGGGGCCCGCCGGCGGGGAAACCTTTCCCGAGGCGGAGTCGGCCTTGCCCGGCGCGCGGGCTTCCCCGAGGCGGCTCGCGAGAAAGTCCCGGGCCAGCGCCCTGGTCTCCGCGGCGGAACCCAGGGAGAGGGCGGTTTCCAGGAGGTCCCGCGCCTCGGCGAGGGTAACCGCCCGGATCGCTTCCTTGACCGCGGGGAGGGAACGGGCGGACATGCTGAGCTCGTCGAAGCCCATGGCCGCGAGGTAGACCGCGCCCTCGGGGGAGGCGGCGAAC
>QKCE01000241.1 GCA_003245785.1 Spirochaetales bacterium
CGTACCGTTCCCGGGAAAGGGGATGCCGACTCCAGGCCTCGTCGGAGAGGGCGCAAAGGGCGAGGGATTCCCCGGAAAGGGGGACGTTTTCCCGGGCGAACTCCAGGGCCGAGGCGTTGTGCTCCACGAGGGTCGACCGACCGAACGAGCCCGAAGCGAAGGCGGAAAAGGTGCCGACCCCGGCGTAAAAGTCGAGGAGGGACGCGCCCGCGGGGATGTCGGCGGTAGCGGCCCCGGCGAGCCTTTCGAGAAGCGGGAGGTTGGACTGGAAAAAGCCCCGGACGTCGAAGGCGAGCCGGCGGGGGCCGACGACGGCTTCGGCCCGGGTAATGCCCGCCTCGTGGAAGAGCTTCCCGCCGGAGGCGAAGACGTGGAACCGCCTGTTATCGGATTCCGGCACCCGGAAGCCGCCCCGTGACCGGGAACGCCGAGTCCCGCGAAATTGCCCCCTACCTTCGCGTCCCTCGCGGTCCGCGCCCGGCGGGAAAGCCTCCCGCATCGCCCGGGCGAGGGAACCGTCTGCCAGAGCCCCGCGTATGGGGTCCACCAGGATAGGACAGTCTTTTACCGCTATGGTCTCGGAGGAACGGGCGGCGGAAAAGCCCGGGGACCCGTCGGCGCAGGGATGAAACTGGGCCCGGGAACGGTAACCGTATGGCTCGCCCGCGACGGCGTCGATTGGCCCCGAATACGCGGAACCCGCCCGCCGGAGGGAGTCGGCGGCCACGGCGAGGCGAAGCTCGGTTTGGTAGCCGCTTTCGGCCATTTGCATGGAGCAGCCGCCGCATGTCCCGAAAAGCGGGCAGGGCGGGGCGACCCGACGGGGAGACTCCTCCAGTACCCGAACCAGGCGGGCGCGGGACCAGTCCTTACGTTCCTCGACTATCTCTATTTCCGCGGTTTCGCCGGGCAGGACGAAGGGAACGAACACGGCCTTCCCGTCGATCCTCGCGAGGCATTCGCCCCCGGCTACCGGTTTTTCTGCCACTATTGTCATATACTCGTCAGTATACCATGTTTGGTCCCGCCGCGATGCCTTCCATTGACATACCGGCGGAATCCGGGGAAAATAAAGGGACATGTTAACGAGATACAGCTCCGATTCAAGGGGCAGGGCGGTCCGTGCGGCCCTCGTCTATACGAAAAACGAACACGGGATCAACAAAGCGCATATCGATCCGGAAGCGATCCGGATTATCCACCATCTCAGATACCACGGGTTCGACGGGTACATCGTCGGCGGTGCCGTTCGCGACTTGGTCATCGGCAAGACGCCGAAGGATTTCGATATCGTTACCAACGCGGAACCCACGAAGATCAAGCGGCTTTTCCGCAATTCCCGCATCATCGGCAAGAGATTCCGCCTCGTGCACATCTTCTTCGGCCCGAAAATCTTCGAGGTATCCACCTTCCGCTCCCTCGCGGACGGCACGATCGGCAACAGCTTCGGCACGATCGACGAGGACGTACAGCGCCGGGACTTCACCATGAACGCCCTGTATTACGACCCGATCAAGGAACAGGTGGTCGATTACGTCGGCGGCATCAAGGACCTCAAGAAGCGCGTCCTACAGCCCGTCATCCCCCTGAAGACCATCTTCAAGGACGACCCGGTCCGCATGCTCCGGGCGATCAAGTACGCGGTTTCCACGGGCTGCAGGATACCCTTCGGCCTCCACCGTGCCCTGAAAAAATCGGCGCCCCTCCTCCAGCCGATCTCGCCGTCGCGGCTCACCGAGGAGATCATCAAGATCCTCAACAGCGGCCGCTCCCGGGGCATCGTCGCCGAGGCGCTGAAGTACGACCTTTACATGTACCTGCAGCCCGGCGCGGCGAGCCTGATCGACGAAAACCGCGCCTTCGCCGAGGCCTACGCGAAGTCCCTCGAGGAACTCGACGCGATGGCCGCGGGGGACGAGGAAACCCGCCTGGGCCGCAAGCTCGTCGCCCTCGTCCGGGACCTCGTGAACCTGATTACCGACTGGAAGGGGAACCCCTCGGAAGAATACAACCGGGTCTACAACGAGTGCCGTCGCTTCGTCATGCCCATGAATCCGCCGAGGATAGAGCTCGAGTACGCGGTGCGCCTCTGCCTTAAGGAAGGGGGACTCAACCTGAGAATGCCCCGGAACCGGGAAAAGAGAAACGAGGAACAGTTCGTCGCCCAGGAAGCGGAGGCGAAACTGCCCTCGCCGGGAAGCTCCGGGCGCCCGTCGCGCCGGCGGCGCCGACGCCGGGGCTCGCCGCCTATTTCGGCATCGAATTGAGGATACGGTCCGCCTTCTCGCCATAGCGCGCGGGATTCGCGGACTTGGCGGTTTCCAGGTACACCCGGGCCTCGCCGTTCCTGCCGTCCGCGACGGCGTTCAGGCCCAGGGCCCAATTCACCGTGGAAACCTCGGCGCCCGCCTTGAGGGCCTGCCGGTACCATCCGTCCGCCGCGGCGTAATCCTTCGCGGCATACTCCGTCAAACCCCTGTAATACAAGAGCATCGGATCCTCGGGATGCACCCGCCAGGCCTCCGCGAAGGCGGCGCGCGCCTTGTCGTAGGATCCGGAGGAATAGGCGTCCATGCCCGCCTGGAGCATCTGGTTGTAGGTGAGCATCGCCGAAAGCCAGCCGGTATAGTCCGACTTTGCCGCGTCGGCCGGGAAGATACGGGCGAAACGGGCGGCCAACAGGGCCGTATTGTCCGCCTGGGAGTCGGCGTTGTATGAGCCGTCGACCCGGTCAAGCAGCACGAAGGACTCGTGGAGGAACCGCTGGTATTCGGGCATTTCGGTGGTGAGGAAAAAGCGGACCAGGGCCCAAGCCTGGGGATAAAAGACCGCGGAATCGTACCGTCCCGTCCTGGCGGAGACGAGGTCCTTGGGGGAAAGGGCCCGCGCGGGGTCGGCCGCGAGGGTCTTCGCGGTTTCGAGCCAGGGGGAATAGGCGCCGGTCGTCACGGTCCCCGTGGCGGGATCGTAGCCCAGGTTTTCGAAATAGGCCTGGAAGCCTTCCCGAATCCACAGGGGCGGCTCGGAGACCCGGGCGTAGAGGTATTGCAAGAGGAGCTGGCGGTTGAGCGCGGGCCCCGCGAAGGCGGCGTAGCCCGATTTCCCCGGGGCGGGGTAGAGGACGAGCCGGGAGGCGGCGGGGTCCGAATATTTGAGGAAAAGATACTGGTTGCGGGTTTCGCCGATGACGGAAGACACGTAGGCGTCGAAGGCCGCCTTGTCCGCGCAGACTTTCACCGTGCCGGGGGCCTCCGGCTCCCCGAAGAGAAAGGTCTCGTCGAAGGCCGAACGGATCGCCTCGAAGGCCGCGAAGGCTTCCTCGGCCCCGGCGAGTCCCGAGGGATACTCGATCCTGAAATGCGCCGTCCCGAAGGTCGCGACCGCGGCCTCCTGGGCGGGAAGGAACGAACCGGCCACCGCGAGGGCGAGGGCCAACCCCGTCAATTTCGTCCTTGTTTCCATGTCTCACTTCCTCGTTATCTTGTCGATTATTATATGGACGTCCTCGATGAGAATGCCCGTATACCGCTCTATGTTCTCGACTATGTAATGCTGCAGCTTGTGGATCGTCCCGGTGAGCTGGGTCCCGAAGGGAACGTCGATGACGATGACCAGGCGATAGCCCCGGGCGTCGGTCTTTATCGTGAGCTTCTTGATCCGCACCTGCTCGTCGAATTCCCGCACGCAATGGAGGACCATCTGGCTCAGGGCCGCCTCGGAAATCGTTACCCGCCCGGTCTTGGAGAACTCCGGGCGAACGACCGACTTTTCGTAGACCTTCGACTGGTTGAGCGAGCCCAGGGGCGTTTTCTTACGCTTGAACAGGACCCGTACCCGGTCGTAAAAGATTTGGGGGTAATTGCGCTGTACCTCGATGGAGGGTACCGGGATGACGTGCTTGCCCTCGACGCGCCGCGAGCGGATCGCCTTCTCGATCTCCTCCTCGGTGGCGATATCCTCGATCTTGATTACCTTGATGGGCTGGGGCAGCTGAAGCCGGGCGGCGATGCGGGACACCATCTTTTCCGAGGTGCCCAGGATGAGCACCTTCCGGAAGGGCATGCCCTGGAGCGCCCGGGCGACCGCGTCGCGGTGGGCCTTCTCGTCGAAGAGGGCCACGCGGACCGCCGCGATGAAGGTCTGCTCCCGTTTGGCCGAATGCCCGGCGATTATCTTGTCGTCCCGGATAAGCAGGCCGTCGTCGATTATGAGCTCGATGCCGTACTTTTGGGCGAGAAGCTTGGCGCGAAAGCTTTTGCCGGTCCCGCTTTCGCCGACGAAGGCGTATACCTTCACGCCCTTGAAAAACCAGTACAGATCCCCGATGCTCTTCATGTTACTCCTAGTATAGGGCTCAGCTTTCGAGTCGCGCAAGCGCGCCCTTTCCGAAGAGCGCCGAAACCCGCGCCGCGAAGGGGGCGGGCAGGGGAGAGGTCAGGGTTTCCGGAAGGCCCTCGGGCCTCTCGCCGGTGCCGAAGGAAAGGCGCCAGGCATGGAGAAAGTATACGTCCCCCGCCTTCGCGGACGTATTGTAGCGGCCGTCGCCCTCAAGGGGAAAGCCGTGCCTCGCGCACTGGAAGCGGATCTGGTGTTTGCGTCCGGTCACTATGCGGAACCTTACGAGGGTTCGCTCCGGCCCGGACGGGCTCAGGGCCACCGGCTCGGCGAAGGTGATCATCGGCTTGCCGTCGGCCGTTTCGTCGTACCACTCCCGGGGGCCCTCGAGCTTGCCGACGACGATTCCGAGATACAGCTTGTCGCATTCGTGGCGGGAGATGCGCCCGGAAAACCACCGGGCACCGGCGAGGGTCTTGGAAAAAACGATGAGGCCCGAGGTGCCCCGGTCCAGCCGATGGAGGGGGCCCGAGCGGAAGGAAAGGGAGTCGCGGGCGGCTCGGGACTGGGGAATTAACGTATCGAGCCCGCCCTTCCCGTGGACGGGGACGCCGACGGGCTTGTCGACCACGAGGAGATCCGGGCATTCGATTATGACGCCGTGGGGCGGCGCGGCTCGGGCTCCCGGTTCCGGCATGGGCGCCCTCGGCCCGGTCCCGGCCGCTTCCGGACCCGTGGCGGGAGCGCGGGCGGATTCCGCGAGTTCCGGGAGGCGGGCTATCCATATTTCCGCCCCTTCCGCCACCGTCGCGTCCGGCGCGACGCGCTTGCCGCCGACCCGTATAAAGCCTTTCCGTATAAGGCGATACACCGACGAAAGGGGTACCGAGGGGAGGAATCTCCTTACTATGCGGTCGAGCCGCCGGTCCGCGTCGTCGGGACCGGTCTGGTGGCGGTCAAATTGCATCCCGGGATTATAACCCATAACCCGCACTTGACAAAAGGCCCGTTTTCGCCGGAATATAACGTAATGAACCGACTGGTACTTCAGCAGATCAACCTTCTCCTTCACAATTCCATTTTTCTCGCTGCGGTATCGAGCTGGATCATAAGCCAGTTCCTGAAAACCCTGATCACCCTCCTGACCAACTCCGTCTCCACCTTCAAGGAACTCGTGGAGCTCCTGTTCTGGCGCACCGGGGGCATGCCCTCCAGCCATTCCGCCCTCGTCGCCTCGGTGTCCACCACAATCGGGTTCAAAAACGGGATAGCCTCGGACCTGTTCATTTTCTCCTGCTGCTTCGCCCTCGTGGTCATCCGCGACGCCGTGGGCGTGCGCCGCTCGAGCGGCGACCAGGCCCGGTCGCTGAACGAACTGGGCGACGCGGTATCCGAGAAAATGGATTACTCCTTCAAGCCCGTCAAGGAGATTCAGGGACACAGCCCGATGGAGGTTCTCGCCGGCATATTGCTCGGATTCTTCATCGGCGTCGCCTTTTCCACCCTCTGACGCGCGCCGCATGGCCTCCTTCGCCCCAAAGCCTCAATACACCGTTCCCGCCCTTTTCGCGTGCATCCTCGCGCTTTCAGCGCTCCTTATACATTTTCGCGAATTGCCGGAAACCTCCGTTTGGAAGGGGTGGCGCGTCCTCGCCTATCCGGAGGATCTCCGGGAACGCGCCATTACCGACGCCCTGGAGGTTGAGGGTATCCGGGAGTACGCGTCGAGCGGCAATTCCTCCGTCACCGTCCCGAAGGGAACCTCCCTTCCCGAGCGCTACCTGGAAACCCAGAATTCCCTGCGGCAAGCCTGGTTCGTCGGGGACGATACCCGGTACCTCTACCTCCGGGACCGCTCGGACCTTGGCCGGAAGGTCGCGGACGCCCTGACGCCCCTGACCCCGGATTGGTCCCTCGAGACGGGCGAAGCCTTTTATCCCGCCATGATGGTCCTTCCGTTCCTTCTCTGGCTCGCGGCCTTCGGCTTCTCGAAAAACCGGCAAATCGCCCTCGCGGCCCTCGCGCCCGCCCTGCTTTTGCCCTATTCGCTGAACCGGTGGCCGGGCCTCGCGGGGGCGGCGCTTATCGTCCTGAGCGCCCATTTCGCATCGGAATACTTTCCCCGGGGACGGCTCGCGGACCCCGGACTCCGTCCCGCCGAGAGAGTCGCCCGCGCGCCCTTTTTCGTCGCGTCCCTCGCGCTTTTCGCCGCGGTGCTACCCTTTACCGCCTTTACCGGCGCGATCCGGGTTTTCGGCGCCCTCGCGGTCTACGGCCTATCCCTCCGCTTCGCCCGGGACGTCCGGCGCCTCGTCCTCTCCGTTCTCGAGGCCGCCCGGACCCACCCCCGCTTCGAGCCCGTCAAGATGGTTCCCTCCTCGCCGAGGGTCCCGGCGGGCACGGCCCTCCGGGCTTTCGCCATCGCCCTCCTCGCCGTCGGCGCCGGAGTCGCGGGCCAGTCCGTGGGCGGGAAGGCCATCGGCAAATCCTTGGGGGAGTTGCCGATCCCGGTACCCACGCGCTATAATGACTCCAACGGTTTCGGCCTCGAGGCGTTCGACGCCTTTATGGCAAACCGCGACGAGGACGGTCTTCCCGATCTCGGCGATTTCGTCGCCCTTCGCTGGAACGTCGACACCTTCGCGTGGAGGCGTCTACAGGATCCGGTGGAGGTCCCCGGGAAGGGCTCGGTCGTCAGGTATACGGAATACGGTATCGGGGAGGACGGGAAAATCACCGGCACCCCGAAAACGATGCTCACCTTCGACTCCGCTTTCATCCGGCGGGCGCTTTCCGCGGAATCCACCCCGCTCGAGCGGCTGCTCATGGATCAGGGAAGGTTCGTTTCGGTAAAAATGACGAGGATGTCCCGATGACACAATCCATAAAGTTTCGCAGGGGAGGCGCGCGGATCGAGATCGACGCGCCGGATTATCCCTTCGCGGGAAACGCGTTCGTTCCTTCGACCGCGGTTATCCCGCTCGTTCAGTATTCGGGCGGGGTCGCGAAGCCCATAGTCTCGGTGGGCGAGACGGTGAGGGAAGGGCAGCTGATCGCCCGGGGTCCCGTTCCCGTCCACGCGCCCATACCGGGCGTCCTTACGTCCTTCGGCCCCGTGCCCCTGCCCGACGGCAGCATCGGCGAGGCCGCGGTGATCGCCCTCCGGGGATCCTTCGACATAACGGGGCGGAAAACCGCGGACAACAACTGGAAAAACATCCCCACCGGGGACCTCTGCAGGATAATCGAGGACCGGGGCGTCGTCGATACCTTTGACGAGCCCTTGCCCCTGGCCGCCGCGCTCCGGAAGGCCCGGGACCACGCGAAACCCGCCCTGGTGTGCCGGCTTTTCGACCTTGACCCTACGGCCCCGGTGGATTCCCTGACGGTTTCGCAACACGCCAAAGAGGTGTGGAACGGCTTCGCGATCGTCGCCGCCGCCATGAGGGCGGGGACCGTCGCGATCGTCGCCGAAGAGGGCAAGGCGGGTCAGGTACCCCCCGAAGCCGAGTTGGCCGAGCTCTTCGGCGAAGCCCGGGTCGCGGTCGTCGTCCCGAAATCCCGCTATCCCGGCGGCAGCGTGTACCGCGTATCGAAGCTCATCGCCGAGCGGCTTCCCGACCTGTCCCTCGCCCATGCGGTATTCTGCGCCCCGGGAACGGCCCTCGCGGCCTACGACGCGGTAGTGCGGGACGTGCCGTCGATCGCCGTGAACCTTCTCGTCCTGGGGGGCGCGATCGCCGTCCCGAAACTCCTCCGGGTCAGGACCGGGACCCTCATCGGCGACGTGATCGACGAATGC
>QKCE01000284.1 GCA_003245785.1 Spirochaetales bacterium
ATGTGGAGGGGGAACGCATTAATCCCGTATGCGTGCGGGCGTCCGCGGGGAGGTGCGTCCACTTCAGTCCTCGGCCGTTCCCTGCCGGGATTCGGCCTGCGGAACCGCGTCCGCACCTCCCCGCTCATGGCCCGCGGAGCGCTACTCGCCAAATCGAATCGCATCCCTCCCGGCCCCGCACGCGCGCCTTCCCCCGCAAGGCAAGGCTACCGGACAGACGCGGTTCCCCCTGGCTCCGACCAGCCGAAGGGCGCATGCCCTTCGGCCGTTCTCCGCCACCCCCAAGTCCTGGTTCGGTAGCGTGCCGAATGAGAACCGTCCGCGGTCGGGTAACTTCCCTTCGTACAGCTATAAAGGGGGACGGGAGAGGGCGGCTCCGGAGCGGTTCCGCAGGAGGCCGAACTTCGTTTGGCCGCGACGAAGACGGCTCACCAAAGGTGAGCTTGGCGACGAGCCACCCTCGGACGTCCCGCGTGTAAAGCTTACCGCGGGGATTAACGGAAAACGCTTTGATCGAGGCGGATCCAGGTCAGTTCGTTCTTGTTCGCCCCCAGGTGCACCACCGTGCTTCCGGGGATCGCGGCGAACCGGCGGGTCGTTTCGTGGTCCGCCTGGCCCTGCATCTTGATCGTGCAGACGAAATTCTTCGCCAAGCCCGACTCGAGCCACTTTTCCACCCACTCGAGCAGCCTCGGGGGGTAGCAGATCACGTCGGAGCACACCCAGTCGGTAGGGCCGAAGTCCTCGGGCTTGAGGGTAAAGGCGTCGTGCTTCAGGAATTCGATATTGGGTTTCGCCATGAGGCGGGGGTCGAGTTCCGAGCGGTCTATGGCCTTCACGTTGGCCCCGAGCAGGTCGAGCACCCAGGTCCAGCCGCCCGGGCAGGCGCCGGCGTCCACGCAGCGGCTTCCGGGGCCCGGCAGGAAGGCAGCCGTTTCGGCCGCCCCCGCGTCCGGCTCCGGGCCCGCTCCGGTTTCCCGGGGCGCGTCCGCGGGTCCTTCTTTGTTCGCCCCGCTTGCTTGCGCCTTCCGCCTTATCCAATCCGCCCATGCGAGGGCTTCGTAGAGCTTGAGGTAGGCCCGGCTCGGCGGGTTTTCGTGGTCTTCGGCGAAGTTGGCCCGGCCCGCGGGGAAGGGGCTCGAGGTTTCGGCGGAGGCGAAGAGGGTATGCTCGTCCAGGAGGCTCCACATGCCCATGGGGGCGAGGGGGACGGCCCAGGGGAAGTTTTTCGGCTTTTCGTTCACGTAGGGGAGCTTTTCGCGGATCAGTTCCGCCCGGCGAAAGGCGGCGACGGGGTAGTGGGCCCAGTTGCGCTGGATCCCGCGCAAAATGTCCGCGGCTTCGCGGATGGAGGAAAAGGTCGCGACGAAGGGCCTCGCGAGGGCGTTTTGGTGCCAAAAGGCGGCGGGCGCGGGCCCTTCGCGGTATACGAGGTCGCCGATCACCGCCGGTTCGGCGCTTCCCTTGCGCGAGCGGGAGCGTTCAAGGGATTCCGCGGGCGCCAGGGCGGCGGCGCGGCGGGCCGCGGCGGGGTCTATCGAGAGTTCGGCGTAAAGGTTGTCATGGAAGTCGGGGACGGCGAGCCAGGCGGAGCCGGGAAGCTCCGTTATCGGCACGCTTCCTCCAGGAGCTCTTCTTCGCTGTCGCTGAGGAGGGAGACGTAGTCCTGATGCGAGCGCGTTCCCGGGGAATGGAGGATGGTAAAGCCGACGTCGAGGGAATTGTCCCGTTCGTTGACCCAGGCGGGTCGCACAAGGAGCTCGAATTCGCGAACCCCGGTCCTGCGGGCCGGATGGACGGTCATGAGGTACTCCCGTTCCGTGTCGACCTCGAATACGTGGGAAAACCTGACCTTGCAGCCCGTTTTGCTCACGTCTTCAAGCACTCCCGGGAATTGGCTCAGTTCCCCTATCCAGGCTCGCGCGAAGTCGCGGTAACGCGGCGTCTGTCTGTTTTCGCTACTCATATATGGCCCAGAATTCATCTTTTCCGGCGATTTGTCAAGCTTGACGGTTTGGGATATATTAAGGGCGAGGAGATTTCTTTCCATGAATAGGAACCGAAAACACGCGTACGGACGTTTTTCGCGGCTTGGGCGGGAAATCCTTCCCCGGTCGGCCCGTTCCCGGCTCGTCCTCGCCGCGTTCGCGGGTCTTGCGGCCTTCTCCCTCGTTTCCTGCGACCTTTTTACGTATAAGCGGCCCTTTCCCGACGAGTATTACACCAGCAACTTCATCGCGGGCAGGGGGTTGGACCAGTTTTCCGGGGCGGATCCCGCTTCCTCCATCCCGCTTGACGGGAACGGCGACTATATAATCGGCACCGGTACCTGGGACTTGGCGTACCGCTACGATACGGACTGGGACGGGTTTAATTACATAACCCGGACGCTAAGCCCCAATCCCGCGTCCTTCTACGGTACCGCGGACGGGCTGGATCCCTCGTCCGAGGTGTATTTGGTCGAGGTAAAGAATTTGATACAGGCGGGGAATTTCGAAACCGACGAGAGCGCCGCCTGGACAGCCACGACGTCGGGATCGGACACAGCAGCCGCCACCTGGGACACGACGATCGTGCAGCTTTTCGGGTCGGGCAACGAAAGGCTCGACATCGATAAAACCTGCTCGCTCACCTACGTGACGACCGCGGCCGCGGGTTTCCCGGGGTTTTCCTCGACCGCGAGCTATAACCTTTTTTTCCGGTATTATTCCCAGGTTTATTCGGCGCGATACAACGTCGACGGGTCGTCTACCTATAATTCCCTGAACAACACGACCGCGAAGGCTGCCGTTACCTACACGATCAACAATGGCTACGCCAGCCCGCCGGAAATCACCTTTTCTCCCATAAACGACGTCGACGCGACGCTTTACAACTTTTACGCGGACAATTTCCGGGTTGGCCGAAACGGTAACATGGAACTTCGCCTGTACCTCACGCGAACCCAAACCGATCCGGAACTCGAGTCGGGTACCTATTCCTTCTCCGTGTGGGCATGTCCCGACCCTGACTCCTACGACTGGCAAAACCCGTACCTGATGGATAAATTCGCGGTAAAAATGGTCGCCGGGACGGGCACGGGCTACCTGGCTTCCACTACCGCCACTTACTCGGGCGGCTCGGGCTGGCGGAAATATACGGCGACCCTGAAACCCGGGGCCCTCACCTTCGACGATTCGACGAAGTTGCCGGTTCTCGGCCTTGTGCTCGATTTCAACTCCACGAAGCCCGGTAGCGTGCTAATCGCCCAGCCGGAACTTCGGTTCTATCCCGACGGGCTTTAAAAAACGGCTTGGGCGAAAAAAAAGGAGCGGTTCAACAGAACCGCTCCTTTTGTTGTGCGTAGCCGCTATTCCTTCACGACCATCACCTTTCGGATCTCGTCCATACCCGGTCCTACCACCCGGATGAAGTACATGCCCCGGGCGACCGCGTCGCCCGCGACGTTCGTGCCGTCCCAGAAGTAGGAATAGGTTCCGCCTCCCTTGAGTCCCCGCTCGAGGACCTTCACGAGGTTTCCGTCGAGGGTGAACACCTGAATGACGAGGTTACCGGCCTTCGGCATCTGAACCTGGAGGATCGTCTTCTCCCGCTTGTTCGAGTCGATCACGTTGTTCAGGATCGTCACGCCGCCCCGCTGGAGCTTCGTCTGGGAGATCGCGAACCTCCAGGGCTCGATCGAGGTTATGTCGTTTTCGTCGGCGAGCCTCGCGCAGAAGAGCCCTCCGTACTGGAATACCATTTCCATCCTCGCGTTCGGCACCATTTCCGGGTCCGCCTCGGGAATCAGGAAGTTGCGGAGCAGCCTCGTCGAGCTCGCGTCGGTTATGAGCACCGGGCTCAGGTTTCGCGAGGCTTGGTCGCCCGTCTGGTTGAAGCCCGGGAGAATCGACGGCAGCCACAGCTTGAGGGCCTTGCCCGTCGCCTCGTTGAAGGTGATCGGCATCACGTTCGACGGCGGGTCCACGTCGTAGAAGAGCGAGAGCGAGTCCGGCGCCGTCGGCAGCGTAATCCGCGTCGCGATCGTGATGTCCTTATCCAGGAGTCGTCCCGATCCGTCGAAGTCCTTGGGCCGGAGCGCGCCCGCGGTCCCGCCGAGGAGACCGGGCTGATTGACCCCGTCTGAGCCGTAAAGCACCGACACGAGCCCGATGCCGATGTCCGTGAGCCGGTGCGTATCGAACGGCGTGGCGTAGTTGCCCGTATCGTCCAGGAAGAAGGACGTATTGTCCGGGAGGCCCGTATCCGGGTTAGTTACGTTATTCCCGTCCAGGATCGTGATCGTGCTATTCGTCGCTATGAGGTCGGACGGGGTCGCCGAACTTGAGAGCCTGTACAGGAGCGAGCGGTGGTTCGCGGACAGGGTCGGTTCGCCGGTCAGGGGAATCGACACGCCCGAGAGGGTCACGTCGATCGCGCCCGCCACGTCCGCCGGAACGACGTCCAGGGGCTTCGAGAAGAGGAGATAGAGATCCGTCCTGTCCGCGCCAGCCAGGGTGAACATGATCTTCGGGGGCGAGCGGTCCACGCAGGCCAATTTCGAGAAGGAACCCATGAGGTTGCCCGCGAGGTCCGTCACGAAACCCGTCACAGTGGGCGAGTCGGCGTTGTACGAAATGGTTATCGCGTTATTCGCCAGCGTATACCCCGTGGTTGCCGTCCATACCAACGTGTAGTACGGATCTCCCGACACGTTCTGGTTCGTCAGGGGCGCCAGGAGGGGGTTCGCCACGTTGGTGTCCAGGGAGTCCGGGTCGGATACCCTCGTCCCGTTCGCGAAGATGGCGAAGGCGCCCTCGACCATGTTGAGCGAGCCCTCGCGGATGCCGCCGGAGGTCACCGCATAGGTTCCCGATCCGTCGTCGTAGGACCTCGCCCCGCCGAAGGATTCCGGGGCGGCGGCAGACGTTTGGGAGAAGACCGTGCGCGTCGCGTCGTCGAGTTTGTCGTACCAACCCTTACGGGACTGCCAGCGGTAGGGGTCGGTATTGTCATAGGCCACCGTGTTGTCGAGATAATGCATCTCAATCTTGTCGATGATACCGCCGGTCGCCCCGGGTATCGCCTCGTAATAGGATACGGGATCCGTGGCGTCGAGCCAGCTTATTGTCGCGGTCCTGAGGGCGGAGAGGACGGGTTTCGAAGTATCCCAGGCGCCGTAGAACGAGACCGCCCCGGTTACCCGCGGGTCGGTAGTGGTCACGGCTACCGTTTGCCGGCCGTAGGTCGCGGCGGCGAAGGATTCGATGCCGTTGAGCGCCGCGGAAAGGTCCGTAATCGCGAGGGCCGTCGCCGAGTCGGTGACGGCGCCCGTCGGCGTCACGGAGGAGGTTATATAGCCCGGCCAGAACCACTTGTAGGACGTGCCGTGGTCCTCCGCGAAGCCCGCGACGGACACGCGAAGCCGGTTCGAGTGGGCGACGTAATTCGCGCCCGCGGTGCCGTCTATCGAGAAATTCCGGTAGAGCGCGTGGATCGTGGTGCTCGCGCCCCCCGCGTTCGTGCCGAACGCCCGTTCCCCCGCCGAGAGCGAGCCGGAAGCAATCTTCGCGAAGCCCGCGATATCAAGGCCGCCCGAGGCCGTAATCGCCCCTTCCGCCGCGGTGGCCTGCACGTTTACGTCCGGCAAGCCGGTATTCACCGTTGAATCGTACACGTTCGGGATGGCTACGGGTTCCGACCAGTGGAACTCGATGAAGTTGTGGGCGTCATAGGGAAGCTGGGCCGCATTGCTGTCGGCGACCGTGTGCGCTTCCTGGCCCGTGTACGAGCCGATAAGGACCGGGGCGCAGCCGTCGGTTACGGCCGTGAAGGTCGCCCCAGCCGTCGAGTTGGCAGCGGCCGTGGAGGGGGAAGCCGTGAAGAAATGGCCGATGCGGTTCTTGTGCTCGTCCCGGAGGGTCTGGTACACCGCGGCGAGGGCCTTCGGGAGGTTCACGTAGGGAATGGCCGTCCGATGGGCGGCGGAAGTCGCCCCGCGCCCGCGGTCCGTGCTTTCGGCGTCGCCCGCCGAAATGCCCGTCGCGTCGGTATTCCAGGTATCCGCGGTGGTTTGCACGTACACCGTGGCGAGGTCGCCCGCGCCGTTGGTCGAGGTCGCGCAGTCCCTGTCGGTAAACGTGCCGGTAAATACCTGTAGCGCCGATCCGTCCCAATACTGCAGGTTCGCCAGGGCCGCGGAAATCTCGTTATTCGAGTTTTCCATCGGCTCGCTGAAAGAGAGCTCGATCACGTTGTCGTACACCGTTCGCGCGGTAAAAGTCGGGCGGACCGTATCGACGCCGGAGTTGCCGCCGCCGTTCGTGCAGCCTTCCGCCGCGGCGAGGAAGCCGGGACTCGCGGTACAGTTGGCGATGCTCAGGTTGTACGCCTCGGCGAAGGAAGCCGTCGCCGTGCCGTTGGCCAGTATGGAAAGGTTCCAGGTCGACGCCGGGGCGAGGTTTACGCCGTTCGCGTAGAAGTTTCTCCCCGCCGAGAGTTCTTTGCCCGCCAGGTTCGTGAAGGATCCCGTATAGGTCGCGGGGAAGGCGGTGGTATCGGGGTAGGTAGCCGCGAGCGCCGCGAGGGCCGTCGTCCTGATGATGGTAGCCACGCGCTGGGCGTTTATGTAGGCGAATAGGCTGGCAACGCCGGAGCCGCCCGCCGCGGAATCCGCGTACATGGTACCGGGATTTCCGCTGAGGAGCACGAGGTCTCCCACCGTCGAGATGGCGGGAATGCCGGAGGTCGCGGCGAGGGTCAGGGCGCCGTTATAAAGCACCGCGGAGCCGGTCACCGCGATGCCCGAATTGAACGCGATCGTCTTCCCGCTGGCGGCGATATGGAGGTCCGCCGCGAATGTTATCGGGTTGTCGACGCCGTTCCTCCCGAAAGCCATGGTTCCGGTAGTTCCGAAGATATACACGTCGGTCGCGAAGGAAAGCGTGCCGCCCGCGGTGGTCACCCCGCCCGCGAGCATATTCAATCCGGCCCCGTTTTGGGTGAAATTCCCCGCGGAGAGGGTAAAGTCGGCGTCCTCGTTCGTCCGGAAGAGCCCCGAGTTGGTCAGGGTCACGTTGCCCGCGCTCGCGAAGGTCCCGCTCGCGGTGTAGGTAGTGCCGATGAGCGTGGCCGAACCGACGGATACGGCGTTGGAGAAAGTCGTCGCGCCGGTGGCGGCGTTGGTTTGGGTGAGGGCGCCGGCGATTGCGGTATCTCCCCGGAAGGAAAGCGCGCCCGAATCGGTTACGGTAAGGTTGAGCAGGGTGAAGGTTTGCCCGATCGCGCCGTTGGCGGCTCCCGCCGAGGCGCCGAAGGAAACCGCGCCGGTTCCGGCATCAATCGTGAGGCTTCGTGTTCCGGATGCGTCGCCGTCGAGGGTCGCGGCGTTTCCGAAGGATACGGTACCGTTTCCTGCGGATGTATCGAGCGCGACGTCGCCGGTCAGGGTAACGGGTCGCGCGAAGGAGATCGGTCCGCCGGAAGTCGTGACGTTCGCGGCGGTCGATAGCGGACCCGTGCGCGTTGCCCCGAAGGAAACGGAGCCCGTCCCGGAAGTAATGGTTCCCGTTGCCGCTATGGTGGCGAGTCCGTTCGAATCTACCGAAATATTTCCGTTGGTAGTACTGAGCGGCGCGATACTGGAAATGGTTCCGACGATATCGAGGATTATATTGCCCGCTCCCGTGGTTGCCCCGGTAGTGACCGCTTGGTTAACGGTCAAATTACCCGCGCTCGTGGCGATGGAGATATTTCCGTTATTCGTCGTAATTCCGGACGTCGCGCCGACGGTACCTACCGTTAGGTCGACTCCGTTACTGACCGCCACGACCCCGGTATTTGCGGCCAGGGTGGATATGGCATTCGCGACGGTATTTAGAGTAAATACCCCGTTTGTACCGATTAATTGCAATCCCGCGGCGGCGAGGGCCTGGGACTGGTTGACCGTACCGGTGGAAGAAAGCGTGGTAACGCCCGAGGTGGTGAGCCCGACGGTGTTGACGGTGCCGATCGCGAAGCCGGTGTCGTCCCGGAAGGCGACGGAGCCGGTGTTGCCCGCGAGGGTGGTAATGGCGTTGTTCAGGGTGTCGAGGGTATAGGCGCCCCC
>QKCE01000316.1 GCA_003245785.1 Spirochaetales bacterium
AGTTCGAAGGAGTACTGTATGAAAGGAAAAAACCTGGCCCTGGCGCTCGCCTTGGCCGCGCCCCTCGCGATGCCCCTCGCCGCCCCCCTTTCGGCCGCGGGGCCCGCGATCGGCGATACGACCACCGCCGCGGAGATCGTCGCCATGATCGACCGGAACGAGGTATACGGCTCGATCCAGTACGACGGGCAGATGATCGTCGAATACAAGGGAAAGCGGTTCGTGAAGGACTTCACCGCCGCCACCCGGGGCAATTCGGACAGCTACATCGAGTTCACCAACAGCGAGGACCGGGGCACGAAATACCTCAAGAAGGACGGCCGGCTATACGTCTATTCCCCGGACACCGAGCAGGTCATGCTCATCTCGGGGCACATGCTCAAGGAATCGATGATGGGCTCGGACCTGTCCTACGAGGACACCATCGAGAACAGGACCCTCGCGGAGCGCTACGACGCGGTCATTTCCGGTACCGAGGAGCTGAACGGCGTATCCTGCCGCGTCCTCGACCTGACGGCGAAGAAGAAAACCGAGAGCTACCAGAAGGAGCGGCTTTGGGTTTCCGTGGAGACCGGCGACCTGGTGCATTACGAGCTCTTCGCCCTTTCGGGGTCCAAGCTCAAGGAATACAACCTGATCCGGGCCGAGACGATCGGCAACCGGCGTTTCCCGATGGAAGCCGAGATGCGTGACCTCCTGCGGAAGGACAGCCGCACGTCCTTCGTCATGAAAAACGTGAAGCTCGACCAGCCGATCCCGGACTCGACCTTCAGCATGAGGAACCTGGAACGATGAGGCCGAGCGCAAGCCGGCCCCCGAGCGCAAGCCGGCCCCCTCGCGCAGGCAAGCCCCGGGGCGCGGGCCTTTTCGCCGCGGCGCTATTCGCCCTCGCGACCCTCCCCGCCGCGGCGGACGACCCGGTCTTCTCCGGGCTCGTCGCGTCGAAGGCCTCCTTCACGGTCCTGACCGACGCCCTTTCGGTCGGCGACGACCGCGCGCTCTGGAGCCTGGAACAGTCGGCAAACCTCCGGTTCAGGGCATCCGCGGGCGAGAAGGGCACGGTGTACGGGGCTTTCAACCTCCGGGCTTGGGCCGCCGACGCGCCGGACCCGGCGGTCGCCTTCGCGGAATTCGCAGGTATTGACCCGGAAACGGTACGGACCGAGCTTTCCACCGAGGCCGAAATCGAGCGGCTCTACGTCAGCCTCCGGGGCGAGAGCGCGGACCTCGACGCGGGCCTCATGCGGGTCGCCTTCGGGTACGCCCCTGCTTTCCGGCCGACGGACATCGTGAACCCGCCGAATCCCCTGTATCCCGACGCGCGCCCCCGGGGCACCCTCGGGGTGGCCGCCTCGGCCTACCCCACGGGCGACGCGAAGCTTCGCGCCTTTTTCGCGACCCGCGCGACCGCCGCCTTCGGCTCGTCGGGCGGGGCCGCGGCAGCGACCGGGAGCGGAAGCGGGGACGCCCCTGTCCGGCCCCTCGCGGGCGTTTCGGCGGACCTCAATGCCCGCCGGTTCAGCCTCCAGCCCCTCTATCTCCTCCGGCTTCCCGAAAGCGCCGGGGACGTTCCCGACCAGTACGCGGGCCTTTCCCTCAAGATCGAGGCCGGGGCGGGCGTTTGCCTCGACGCCCTGTGGACGAACGAGGACCGGGGCGCCGCGTTTGAGAAGGGCCTCAAGGCTTCCGCCTCCGCCGATTGGTCCGCCTTCGACGCGAAGCTTTACCTCCTCGCCCAATACCTGTGGAACGGGCCGGAATCGAACGGGGTGAACGGGATCGCGGAAGTGACGGGGAGGCAATACGGTTTCGGGAACGTTTCGTGGCAATGGGACGACTATACGCGCTTCGGCCTTTCGTGCCTCGCGAACCTGGAAGACGGCTCGGTCGCGCCGGCCCTCACCGCGGGTCACGAACCCTTCCAGGGACTCAGCCTGGGACTGACCGGGCGGCTCTACCTCGACGCCTCGGGGGACGGAGGCGAGCTTTCGCCCGCCTCGACGAATTACCGGGGAACGGTCGAGGCCACGGCGACCTTGAGGTTTTAGGCTTTTTCCTTGAACAGCGCGGTGAGTCGGAGCGTGATTCCGGCGTAGCGCTCGATCAGGTTTTCGAGGTTTTCCGTAAAGGCCCTGAGTTCCCCGAGGGCCTCGTAATGCTCCTTCATGCCCGCCTCTATCTCGGTCGCGGCGGAGCCGAGGGTGGTCATGCGCTTTTGCGCCTTTTCGCCCTCGGCTTGCTGGCTGTCCGTCAGTTCCCTGATCTCCCGCGTCGTGCGGAGCAGGAGTTCGATCGAATTCCGCACGCTCGAGGTTTCCGTCCCCTGCCTTTCCATGTCCTCGGTGATGCGGGTAAAAAGCTCCGCGCTCGAGGCGACCTCGTCGTTCAGTTCCGACATTCGCGCCCGGGCGGTTTTCGTCTTTTCGAGGCCGGAGCGCGAGCGGTCGCCCATCTTCTTGATATGGTCGTTTATTTCCTTGACCGCCCGGGACGCCTGTTCCGACAGGTTGCGCACTTCCGACGCGACAACCGCGAAGCCCGCGCCTGCCTCGCCCGCGTGGGCCGCCTCGATCGCGGCGTTCATCGCGAGGAGGTTCGTCTGGGCGGCGATCTTCGCGATCGAGGAAACCCGCACGGTTACCTCGCCGGAAGCCTCGGTAACGTTCTCTATTTCCCGGACCAGTTCCTCCATGGCTTCCATATTCTCGCTCGCCCCTTCCATGAGGGTCCGGGTCCGCTCGAGGGCGACCGAGGCGGAGGAGGAGACGGAGTCGATGCTGGAGGTCATGTGGGTGATCGACTCGCCGCCCGACTCGATGGATTCCGACTGCTCGCGGATCTTACCCTCTTGTTCGCGGTTCACCTTCCACAGGGCCGAAAGGCTCTCCGCCGCCCCGCCGAGCTCCGCCTGCTGCCGGCCGATCGCCTTGCTTACCCTGTCCTGGGCCCCCGCGATCCCGTCGGAAACGGAGCGCGAGCGGTCCCCGAGGATCATGAGGGCCTTGGCGTCCTCGCCGACTTCCTTGGCGAGGGACTTCACCTCTTTCAATAACGAGGTTTGCCTGAGCATTATTCGGTTGAAACCGTCGGTCAGCACGCCGATTTCGTCGCCCTGGCTCACGATGAGCGCCTCGTCGTCCCCGCCGGCGCCCTGGGCGAGGCGGTCTATTCCCCGCATCAGCGCCTCGAGCCGGTCCGCGAGGGGGCGGCTTTCGAGCCAGAGGGCGGCCAGGGCCAGGGCGAGCACGAAGACCCCGAGCCCGCACATTTTCCACGCGAACTCCCCGACCGGGTTCGCGTCCACCGTTTCCGAGGCGGAGCTTTCGGCGTCCACCGCCGCGCCGGGAACCAGCTGATCCTTGACGAAGCCGTACCCGGCGGAGAAAAAGAGGGAAAAGGAGAGGAATACCAGGATCGCGCCGAGCTGAAACTGCCTGGTTATGATGGACTTCCTGCGGCTGCCCTCCATGGTCGTCTGGCCCGTCCGCTGGATGAGGGCGAGGGAGAAACGCTCGGCGAGGCGGATTTCCATAAGCGTCGCGTAGGACCCGATGGCGGTGGAATACAGGACGCTCACGACGAGCTCGAGGGTGAAAAAGGGAACGCCGGCCGTCAGGGAGACGACCATGTGCTGGATGACGGGCCCTATGAAAAACCCGATGGAATTGGCCACGAGGAAGGTTCTCGTAAGCGCCCGTACCCGGCTCGTCACGAAGGCTTTCTTTACCCCGTGGGATTCGGGATCGGCCTTCATCGCTTTCTCCGCCCGGGAAAGGGGGCCGGACTGGATCCAGAGCGCGATCGCCGCGCCAAGGGCCAAGGCGGCGCAGATGCCCGCGAAGAGGCTCAGGCCGACCGTATATTTGCTCCAGTCCCGGAGGACGAAAAAGATGTTGAAGTTCCAGAGCAACGCGACACCGGCAATGGTCAAGCCGATGAACGACACGATCAACTTGAAGCGAATGGAAAACAAACTTTTCATGTTGCTAAGTATATCGGTTGACGTTCCTGATGACGATAAAAAAAACGAGATTTATGCGGTTCCGGGAAGTTTTTTGCCGGGTTACGCGGTTTGGCGGAGAGGGCTACCTTGGGGTCGGCGGATTTTAGGCCGAGGCAGGAAGCCTTTCTTGGGCGAGGGCGAAGTCTCCGCAGCCGCGGCCAGGAAACCTTCGCCGGGGCGAGGGCTTTCCTGCCGGTCGGTGGGTCGGCTAATATCGATAGTCGTGAATCTACCTACCGGTCGGTAGATCGGCCTATGGTGACGGCCGGGATTCTTCCTGCAGCAAGGTCGCCCCGCCCCGGACCCTCTCGCCGCGGCTGCGGCCGCCGCACGGTTCGGCCCCGGGCCGAACCCGCCCCCGTCCGCCCGTTCTGCCTCGGCCCCCGCCTTCTTCTGGATTCGCTCCCCCCTTTATGGTATTATCGCGCCATGAATACCACCAATCGCGCCATGGCCAGGCTACAGGCTTCCTGCGCCGACAAAGGGCCCCTTTGCGTCGGCCTCGATACCGACCCCACCCATTTGCCGCCCGAGGTGCTGAAAAAGTATCCCTCGCCGGCCGACGCGGTGCTCGCCTATAATCTCGCGCTGATCGGGACGACGGCCCCCCACGCGGGCTGTTTCAAGGTCCAGATCGCCTATTACGAGGCCCTGGGCATCGCGGGACTTTCCGCCTATTCGGCGACCCTCAAGGCCGTCCGGGCCGCGGGCGTCCCGGTTATCGCCGACGTGAAGCGGGGCGATATCGCCGATACCGCCAAGGCCTACGCCCGCGCCCATTTCTCGGGGGATTTCGAGGCGGACATAATCACGGTAAATCCCTACATGGGCTTCGATACCCTCGAGCCCTTTCTCGAGTTCGTCGAGTCCGCGGGGAAGGGCGCCTTCGTCCTCCTCCGCACCTCGAACCCCGGCATGAAGGACGTCGAGTGGCTGCCCCTCTCCGACGAGGGCGCCGCCGCCGCGGGGGTGGGCGCCGGTTCCCGGGTTCTCGACGCCGTGGGCGCCGCCCTCTCCCGCATCGGGGAGCGCTTCGGGAGCGACGGGGTCGCCCCCTTCGGCGCCGTGGTCGGCTGTACCGAGGAAGAGGACGCCCGGGCCCTCCGCGACCGCTACCCGAACCTCTTCTTCCTGATTCCCGGCTACGGCGCCCAGGGCGGAGCCGCCCGGATCGCCGCGACCTTGCTCGACCGCGCCGGGGGGACCGTGAACTCTTCCCGGGGCATCCTGACGGCCTGGAAGAAGGACCCGTCCCTCGCCGCCGCCCGCGACGCGGGAACGCTCACCCTGGCGGATATCGCCGCAGCGGGAGGCCGCGCCGCCCTCGAAGCGAAGAACGATCTCCTGGGCGCCAAGGCGCTTTTGGCGGGAGACCGCCGTTGATGTGCGCGTCCCCGGGAGGCCTTCGCGGGGCGCGCCCCGGCGGCGAGGGCGCCCATGAGTCCCCGGATATCCGCTTTCCCCGGGCGGCGGAAACCGTGACCGTCGAGTCCAACGCCGAGATTGCCCCCGGCGTCTTTTCCCTGGTCGCGTCCCTCGAGCCGGTCCGGCCGGGCGTCGAGGCCTCGGGCCGGGGCCGCCGGGTGCCGGCGCCCCTGCCCGGGCAGTTTTTCATGCTTCGCGCGCGGCCTTCCGGGGTCTTCCTCGGCCGGCCGATCAGCGTGTACCTTTCCGGTCCCGAATCGGTCACCTTTCTCGTCCTGAAAAAGGGTGAGGGTACGGCGGAGCTTTGCGGTCTCCGCGCGGGGGACCGGCTCGACGTCGTCGGTCCCGTCGGCAATACCTTCCGGACCCCGGCCGAACTCGCGAAAATCGCGGGCGGGGTGAAAGGCGGGGCCGATCCCACGCCGCTTTCGGACGCCGAGCTCGCCCTTGTCCGGGCCTTGCCCGCCCCTCCCCGGGTTGCGATCCTGGGCGGGGGAATCGGCATCGCGCCGGTGGCGGGCTTCGCCCTGACCCTGGAACCCGGCTCCTTCGACTTTTACGCGGCCTTCCGCTCCGGCTCCTACGGCCTCGAGGGCTTGGCTGAGCGGGCGCGACGCCTCGAGATAACCACCGAGGACGGTTCGGTCGGCGTGAAGGGCATGCTCCCCGCGGTTTTCGACCCGGCCTCCTATGACCTCGTGTACGCCTGCGGCCCCACGCCGATGCTGAAATACGTAAAGGACGCCTGCGCGGGCCGCCTCGCCTACGTGAGCCTCGAGCGCCGAATGGCCTGCGGCGCCGGCGCCTGCCTCGGCTGCACGATCGAGACGGCCGCGGGCAACCGCCGCTGCTGCGTCGACGGTCCCGTCTTTCCCGCCTCGGAGGTGATCTTTTGAAACCCGACCTTTCCGTGACCGTATCCGGGGTTCCCTTCCGGAATCCCGTCATCGCCGCCTCGGGGACCTTCGGCTACGGCGCGGAGTATTCCGGCCTCATGGACGTGGCCGCCCTCGGGGGCATTTCCTCCAAGGGCCTGACCCTGGAGTCCCGTTCCGGCAATCCGGGCATCCGGCTCGTGGAAACCCCCTCGGGGCTCATCAATTCGATAGGCCTCGAGAATCCCGGGATCCGCCATTTCGCGGAACGCGAGCTCAAGTCGATGCTGGCCCTCGGCCCCGTGGTCCTCGCGAACCTTTCGGGGTCGACGATGGAAACCTACGTGGAAGGCGCGAGGATCCTCGACGGGACCGCCGTGCCGATGATCGAGCTCAATATTTCCTGCCCGAACGTGAGCGACGGCGGCATGATCTGGGGGCTCCGGTGCGAGGCCGCCGCGTCGATTACCGCCGCGGTTCGCGCCGTCACCAAAAAGCCCCTGGTGGTGAAGCTTACCCCCAACGCCCCCGACCTCGTGGGGGTCGCGAAGGCGGTAGTCCTCGCCGGGGCCGACGCCCTGAGCCTGGTGAACACCTTCACGGGCTTCGCGGTGGATATCGAAAAGGGCGTTCCCTTTTTCGCGAACAAGACCGCGGGCTTTTCCGGCCCCGCGATCCGGCCCATCGCCCTCCGCATGCTCCGGGACGTGATGCTCGGGGTGAGCGAGTGCTCCCTGGACCGGGACCCCGCGAGGAATGGCGGAAAGACCGACAAGCGGTTCGTCCCGGTGATCGGGATCGGCGGCATCGCCACCTGGCGCGACGCGGTCGAGTTCGTCATGACCGGGGCCACGGCGATTCAGGTCGGGGCCGCGACCTTCGCGAACCCCAACGCCATGGGGGAAATCCTCGAGGGCCTCGCCGCCTTCATGGAACGTAAGGGCTACGCGAACCTCGACGCCTTTCGGGGGATAGCGCTTTGAGCGCGCCGGAAGCCGGCGCCCCTTCCGCGCCCGCGGCGAGTTTCCGGTATTTCGAGAACCGCTCCTGCGAGTACTGGCCCTGCCACGAACTCGACCATATAAACTGCCTGTTTTGCTTTTGCCCGCTTTACCCGGTGGATTGCGGCGGGAAGTGGACCCTGACGGAAGGTGGAGTCAAGGACTGCTCGTCCTGCGCCGTCCCCCACGTTCCCGGGGGCTACGACTACGTAATGGAAGTACTTTCCCGGTCCGCCGGGGCGGGGGCGGGCGACGGGGACGAGTGGCTTTGACGCCACGCTGCCGGGAACGCGCCCGGGGTTGCCCCCCGCCGCGCCCGGAAACGCGCGCGGCCCCGATCGCTGACGCGTCCCGGGTTAACCCCTGCCGGGCTGGCCCTTATTCCGCGGACAGCCGCTCGTCGATGGCGCCGAGCCAGGGAATCACGAAGAAAATCGCCCCGAGGGACCCGTAGAAAACCGAAAGCAGCGCGACCGCGAGGCCTTGCGCGACGGGGAACGCCTCCGGTCCGCCCACGTTGGCGAGCATGATCGTCGTCCCCGTGACGACCGCGAAGACCGTGAAGGCCCCGAGGTACCGGGCAAGGCTCGCGAAAAACGCCTTGGCCGCCGCCAGGGCTTCCCGGTCGGAGTCGAGGGCGAAGGGAGCCGCGAAGGCGTCCCTCGTCCGCTTCCAGCCGAACTGGACCGCGTTGACGACGCAGGGCGCGACGAGGGCGATGACCAGGCTCGGCAGGTCGACCAGGGCGAGGGGC
>QKCE01000114.1 GCA_003245785.1 Spirochaetales bacterium
AAGGTTCGTCTGGCTCGCGATGGTCCCGATCACCGCGCTGATCTCGAGGAGGCTTTCCGATTCATTCGCGACCTCGCCTATCTCGCGGGTCACGTCGTCCAGGGTTTCCCTGCCGGTCTCCGAGGCCCGGGCGATCTCCGCCACCGCCTCGGCGTTTTTGGCCAGGTTCCGCGCGACCGAGGCCACGTTGGCGATCATTTCCTCCACCGCGGAGGAGGATTCGGTCACGTTCGAGGCCTGGTCGCCGATCAGGTCGCCGAGCCGGGCGATGTTCCCGACGATACGCTCCATGGTGGCGCCCGTCTGGGTGACGCTCGCCGACTGGTCGGTAGTCCGGTCCTGAACCGCCTCGATGCGCGCCTCGATGTCCCGGATCGCCTCGCCGGTGCGGGACATGCTTTCCGCGAGCTCCCGGCCCACGGAATCGAGGGTTTCGGCCTGCTCGCGGGCGGAGAGCACGAGCGCCCGGATTTTCGCGATGGTCTGGTTGAAATAGCGGGCGAGTTGGCCGATTTCGTTGGAGCTCTTTATGTCGATCGCGGCGGTCAGGTCCCCTTCCCCCTCGGAAATGTCCTTGAGGATACCCGTTACCCGCTTGATCGGGGTGATGACGAGCCGGGTGAGCACGACCGATATGAGAAAGAGGATGACGAGCCCCGCGGCGGTGATTTCCGCGAGAAGGAATACGTTGCGGCGGGAGGTATCGGCCGCGACGGCCCCCGCGTCGGCAAGGTTGTCCACCGCGATCCGCTTGAGGTCGTCGAGGGAACCGGACATCGCGTCGTTTTGCACCTTCGCCGCCGCGAGGAGCCCGTTCGCCTCCACGGGATCCGTGTCCGGGGCCGCCTCGAGATAGGTGAATACCCGGTCGGCGAGGTCGACGTACGCCTCGAAATTGTCCGTCAGGGACCCCTTGGCGGAAACGACCGCCGCGTTGTCCCGGATTTTCGGGTTGGATTCGAGGTAGTCCTTCATTTTGGTAAGCGAGGATGCGAGGGTCACCACCTCCTCGTCGAAATTCTTCCGGTACCGCGCCCGAAGCGCGACGTTCGATCCGGTGAGTATGATATCCTTCTCGTATCGCCTGAGGGTTAAAAGGCCGATTTCCAGCTCGCGTACGTTCACGGAAAAGACGGACTCGTCGTTGATTACGCGGTCGATGACGCCGTTCGCCCGGGCCAGGGCAAGGAAGCCGATGCCGGAAAGGGCGACGCATACCGCGGCCACGAGGGCGAGAAGAGCGAAAACCATTCCTCCCAGGCGCGAACTCACGAAACGAAACATAAAGGCTCCAGGGTTTCAAGCAAGATTGTTAAGTAATTCCGGTTTTTGTTTTAACCATTATACAACCGTTTTCCCGGGGCGTCACGAAAAGGTTTCGCCCGATCGGGCGGCGTTTCGCCTTGCCCCCGGCGGGGATTACCGTTATCCTGAAACGCATGACGCTCTGCCCCGTCGGTCGCGATAGCGTGCCCGGCTCGAACAACCTTTTTCAGAGCGGCTTTTGGGCGCGATTCAAGGAATCCGCGGGACAGGAGTCGTTTACCTTTACCGCGCGCGCGGGTGAGATCGCCTTTCCCCTCGTCGCGATTCTCAGGAAAGGACCGAGCGGCGACCGCTACGCCTACGTCCCCCGGGGACCGGATCATGACCCCGGCGAGGCAGGTCGGGGGACCTTCATGGAGGAACTCGCCCTCGCGCTCCGGCCGAGCCTTCCCGCCGACGTCGCGGCCGTGCGTTTCGATACCGTCTTCCCCTCACCCTTCCTTGGACCGGAATTTTACACCTCGAAAGGACAATGGAAAGGGGCGCCCCGAGCCGAGGTCCGCGAGCTCCGGATGAATTGGGGCACCGTTCGGCACGCCCTCAGAAAATCCGTCCACGACCACATGAGCCCCGATACCGTCATTATCGATCTCCGGGAAAGCGAGGAAACCCTCCTCGCCCGGATGCGCCAAACCACGCGGAACAGCGTGCGCCGGGCATGGAAGTCCGGGGCCGAATTCAGGCAACGGGACGTTTCCTGGCTCCCCGAATGGTACGCGATTTACGCGGATACGGTGAAACGGAAGGGGTTTTACGGCGAGGGGCCGGGGTATTTCCGGCGGCTTTTCGACCTGGCCTCGGCTTCCGGTGGGCGCCGGGAGGGAGAGCCGGAATTTCTCGTCCTGTCCGCCGAAAAGGACGGGCGCGCCATCGCGGGCATCGTGCTCGCCCTGTACGGGACGCAGGCGTATTACCTGTACGCCGGGTCGACCCTCGAGATGCGGGAGTGCATGCCGAATTACGGGCTGCAGTGGGAGGCGATACTCGCGGCGAAGGCGGCGGGGTGCGAGAGGTACGACCTTCTCGGCGTCCCCCCGAACGGCGATCCCCGGCATTCCCAATACGGGCTCTACACCTTCAAGACGGGGCTCGGGGGCGCGGTCGCGCACTGGACCGGCTGTTGGGACTTTCCCTACGACGGCCGGGCGTACGAAAGGCTGCGGAACGCGGAGAACCTGGCCTGAGGGTCGCGAACGAAAGCTCGCGGGCGGGCGGTTCGGGGGTTCCGACGCTTCTGTCGCCGCCGCGCGCTCGCGTCTTACCCTTCGGCGATACCCGCGGCCCCTAAGCCCCGGCCGCCGCCGCGAAGACCGCGTCGACCGCGGCGCGGTACCCGTCGAAACCCGTCGTCCTCGCGAGGGCCGCGAGTTCGCGTTTCGCCTCCGGAAACGAATACCCAAGATACGTCCATACTTCCTTCATTTTATCGAGCGCGTGCGCCGGGCCGAAGAGGACCGACCGGTACCGGGCGTAAAGGTCGTCGTGGAAGCCCGCGAGGGCCTCGAGCCAGGCCGCGGAACCGCGCTCCGGGGGCGGCCCCGGGGGCAGGTTGCCCGGGTATTCCGGTAGCCCTCGCGCCGCGGGGTCACCGGCGGCATCGCCCGCGGCGCGAGAGCGCGGGTCGCCCGGCGCGACGAAGGCATCCGGGCATTCATGCCGGATTCGCCGGGGCAGGAAAGGGTCGCGGAGCGCGCCCCGGCCGAGCATCCAGCCCGCGGCGGCGGGAACCGCGCGGACCGCCGCCCGAAACGAATCCGCGTCGAAAATATCCCCGTTATACACGACCGGATGGGCGCATGCCGCGGCGGCCTCCGCCAGGGAGGCGGTATCGACGTCGCCCCGGTACATTTGGGTGCCGATCCTGCCGTGGATGGCGACCGAAGCGAGGGGGTAGCGGTTGAGGACGGGCATGAAGGCCCGCCATTCCCCGGGGTCGGCGCGGCCGAGCCGTATCTTAGCCGAAAGGGCCGGCATTCCCGGCTCGCGGAAAACCGCGTCGAGGAACCGGTCGATCCGGTCGGGATGGGGCAAAAGCCCCGAGCCCCGGAACTTTTTCGCCACCATCGGATAGGGGCAGCCGAGATTCCAGTTCGCCTCGGCGTAGCCCGCCGACGCGAGGACCCGGGCGGTATCAGCGAAGCTTTTCGGGTCGTTCCCGAGAATCTGGGGAATCAAAGGCGGCTCACCGGGGGAGACCGGGGGAAAACCGCCCTGGCGAGCCGGTTCGCCGGTCGAAGGGGGCGGGAGTACGTCCTTGAAGTGGTTTTTCTTTTCCGCCGAGCCCGGCACCGCCAGGATGAAGGGCGCCATGGCGGAGTCGAAGCCACCGAAACGGGAGAACCACGCGGCGCGGTAGTGTCGGTTGGTCACGCCGTGAAGCGGCGCGAGCTGGAGGAAGGGTGCCATGTGTCGCCTCGCGGGGCTTCAGCCCAGGTCCGGGTCGTAGACGGCGCGCTCGCCCCCGACGAAGCGGGGACGGGTCCTGGCCAGCACGAGAGGCGCCTCCCCGATCCGGGAGACGCTCGCCCGGACGGGAACCGCCACGGGCATGAGGTGCATGCCGATGAGGGTATTCCCGATATCGATGCCGAGGGCGGCTCGCACGGACTCGACGAGGACCGGGCGAACCATGCCCTCGTAGGCCGCGGTCGCGAAGGCCCCCCCGGCCCCGGGCTTCGGGACCGCGTTCACCCGGGTAAGGCCGTGAAGCTGCATGGCCTCCCGCTCGACGACGAGGGAACGGTTCAGGTGCTCGCAGGCCTGCGCGGCGAGAAAAATACCGTGGTCGCGGCAGAATTCCGAAAGGGTTTCGTAGATCACGAGGGCGGCCTCGGGGCTTCCCCCGGTACCGATGCGCTTGCCCACGACCTCGCTCGAGCTGCAGCCGACGACGAGAATCGAGCCGGGCTCGACCCGGGAAACCTTCCAGAGTTCCGCCAGGACGGCCCTCAGGTCCTGCCGTATCGCTTCGATCATTCGGGATCCTCCTAAACAGGGTAAAACTACCCCCGGGCCGCCGATTCGTCAAGCGACCCGGGTATCGACGCGGGGATACCGAAGGGCTATACTCCAGGCCATGCTTTACCTGTACCCCACGAAACGCCACCTCGGCGTCGAAATCGTCGGCGCCGAGGAAGAACACCTCGACCTCTACGACGCGCTTCTCGAGCTCATCGAATGCGCCGACGGGATCGACGAACAGGGAGTCGCGCGCGAAACGCCGCTCAACGCCCGGCTTATCGACTTTTTGTTCCTCATCCGGCAGGCGCAACCGGTGCCTGGGGATTACCTCGACGATGCCGAAAGCCCGGCGGGCGCGAAGCCCGAGGCCGGCGACGGGGACGAGCCCCCGGCGGGCAGGGGAAAGGTGCTCGCCTTTCCGGGGGTAACCCTCGCCGCGCCCGTAGCCCCAAGTTCGGGCGTGGAAGGCGACGGGGAAGGCGAAGCGGACTGGGACGAACCCTTCGAAGACGGCGATTTCGAGGAAGGGCTGGACGACGACGTGCGGGCGGCCCTCGAGGAACTCGGCGCCGATATCGGTCCCGCCCTTCGGGACGGCCCCGACGGCCTCGTCATGGACGACGACCTCATGGTCCGGCTGCTCTGGCCCGAGGCGATCCATCTCGCCTTCGCGCTCAACGAATACCTCGGCTGGAGCGACGCGACCCGGGACGCGGACTGGACCCGCGAGATCCGCTGGCGACCCGCCTACGGCACGGTGCTGCGCTTCCAGGCCCAGCTGATGGACTGCGTCTGCGGGGCCCTTCCCGCGAGGCAGGCGGACCAG
Organism: Spirochaetales bacterium; assembly: GCA_003245785.1. Lineage (GTDB taxonomy): Bacteria > Spirochaetota > Spirochaetia > Treponematales > Treponemataceae > Teretinema. The sequence goes on from QKCE01000114.1 coordinate 5,114, forward strand.
GCCCGGGCGCTCTTCCAAAGCCCGCGGGTCTCCGTTCGGGACCTCTGCCCCCAATACCTCGACGTCCTCGGCGAGGATTTCGTGATCGCCAACGCGAAGCGCCGGCGGGCCATGCTCGCCCCCGCGATCGCCGAGATCGCGAAACCCGGCCCCCGGAACGCGGAGATACGGCTCGAGGCGGAAGCGAAGGCGAAGGAACTTGGCTGCCCGGTCGAGGAAATATCCTTCACCGGGGAACTTCCCCCGGACATGGAGTGGTGAGCGCCATGCGGGACCCGACGAAACGGTTTTCGGACCGGGTGGAAAATTACGTAAAATACCGGCCTTCGTATCCGGCCGCGCTTTTCGACTATCTCGCCGAGGCCATGGGCGCCGTTCGCCCGGAAGCGACGGGCGGGGGCGCGACGGCGGGGAGAGGTTTCGCCGCTCCCTCTCCCCGCGGACGCGGCCTGCGGGCCGCCGACGTGGGGGCCGGCACGGGCATTTTCACCGCCCTTCTCGCCGCCCGGCTCGAGCGGGAGGGAGGCTCCGTGACCGGTGTCGAGCCCAACGGCGACATGCGGGAAGCCGCCCTACGCCATTGCGCGGGGCTCGCGAACGCGACCCTTGTCGACGGCTCCGCCGAGGCGACGGGGCTCGATACGGCTTCGGTCGATCTCGTGACCGTCGCCCAGGCCTTTCACTGGTTCGACCGGGACCGCGCCCTCGCCGAGTTCGCCCGAATCGCGGCGCCCGGGGCCAAGCTCGCCCTCGCGTGGAACAACCGGCTTTGCGACACCCCCTTCCTCGCCGAATACGACCGGCTCGTCTCGACCCACGCGGGGGAATACCGCGACGTGACCCACCGAAACGTGGGGCGTGACAGCCTCCTCGACTGCTTCGCCGGGGACGCGATATACCGGGAATTCGCCTACGAGCAGCGTTTCGACCTCGCGGGCGTGAAGGGCCGGGTCCTTTCGTCGTCCTATTGCCCGAAACGGGGCCAGCCGGGGCACGCGGAGATCATGAAGGGCCTCGAGGCTGCCTTCGCCCGTTACGCCGAAGACGGGACCGTGGCCTTCCGCTACCGGACCGAGCTCCACTTCGGCTCGCCGGCCCGCTGAGCCGGCAAGCCTGGCAATCGGTCGGCCCATGCGTCATACTTGGAAACGGGGGCATAGCCATGACCGACGATCAAATCGACACATTCGGGCTTCACATTCTCTGCATCGACGACAGTAAATCCCAGCTCGTCCTCTATCGCGACCAGCTCGAGGGACTCTACAAGGTCACGACTGCCCTTACCTACCAGGAGGCGATCGCCTGCCTTACGGCGACGAAACCGGATCTCATTCTCCTCGACATGGAAATGCCCCAGGTGAGCGGCCTGGAATTCCTGGACATCCTCCGGTTTACCCCGAGTTACGCGGGCATTCCGGTGATCATCGTCTCCGGCGACGAGCGTCCCGAGGACATAAAGACCGCCTTCGTGCGGGGCGCGGCGGACTACGTGAGGAAGCCCTACGACGACGAAGAGCTCAGGCTGCGGATCGCGCGGCTCTTCAGGCTCATACTTGGCCCCCGAAAGGACGAAAAGGAAGCCGCCGGGGGTCTCAACACCGCCCAGGAACTCCTCGTGAAATCCCTCGCGGACCTCGCCTCCGCCCGGGACAACGAAAACACCCGGCACCTAGAGCGCATCGGCCCCTACGCGGCCATAATCGCCCGGAACGCCGCGAAGCTCGCGAAATACCGCATATCGATAGACAACGATTTCGTGGAGAAAATCTCGCAGATGGCGAAGCTGCACGACATCGGGAAGGTAAACGTTCCCGATTACGTGTTGCACGATCCCCAGGCATTGCATTCCAAGGAATTCGAGCTCATCAAGAAGCACGTCGGCGACGGGGCGCGCACGGTGGACATGATCCGCCTCGCCTTCCCGGATTACGCCTTCCTCGACTTCGCCCACGACATCATCCTCTACCATCACGAAAATTGGGACGGAACGGGCTATCCGGAGAAGAAGGCGGGCAATGCGATCCCCGTGGCCGCGCGGGTCGTCGCCCTGGCCGACACCTTCGACGCGGTCACCACGAAACGGGTGTTCCGCGAGGCGAAGTCCTTCGACGAGGGCGTCGCGGTGGTGGAAAGCGAGGCGGGCAAGCGGCTCGACCCCGATTTGGTGGAAGTGTTCAGGCTTTGCCTCGCCGAGATCCGCGAGGCCTTCGACAAATACGCCGACTAATCCCGCGCGCGGTGGATCAAAAGGACGGCGAATACGCTCACGGCGCCGCCCGCCACGCTAGTCCACGCGGGTATCTCGCCCAGGAACAGGAAGGCGATCGCCAGGGCCGAAACCGGCACGAGAAAGGCGAAGCTCGAGGCCCGGGCCGCGCCTATCCTGCGGGTAGCCTCGAAATAGAGGGTCGTCCCGAAGGTGCCCGCCGCGAGGCCCAGATACCCCGCGTCTATCCAGAAACCCCCGCCAAGTTTCCCGAAATCGAAGGGACCGCTCCCCCAGCCGAAGGGCAGGAGCATGGCCGCGCAGAGGAGCGAGGTCCAAAAGCCGTAGCGGAACACCCCGACCCCGCGCTGGGCCCGGGCGCTCGCGTGGGTAAGAAGGGCGTAGGCCATGGCGGCGGCGACCAGGATCAGGTTTTCCGGCCGCGCGAAGGACGCGACGCTGAACTCGGGCCCGACGATCTGGAGCACGCCGCCGGCGAGGCCGAGAAGGAGCCCCGCGAAGGCGACCGGCGCGAGCCGGGATTTCGCGAAAAGCGCGGCGATGAGAAAGCTGAAAAGGGGATTGAGGGTGGGCACGAGGACGCCGCCGTAACCGCCGGGACCGTGCTTCATGGCGGTGAGAAACAGCACGTTGTATACCGCGAGGGCCGCCGCGG
>QKCE01000157.1 GCA_003245785.1 Spirochaetales bacterium
CCCTCGCCGTCTTCCGCCATGGCCGAAAGCATGGTCATGAGGGTCGTGTAGGCCGAGCCGGACCTTTCCGGGTCCGCCATGATGATGCGGTTTTCGAACCAGGGATCGACGAGGTCGGCCCAGGATTCGGGAACCCGTTCCGGGGGCACCAGGGTTTCGTTATATACGATAACCACCGGCAGGATCGAGAAGGGGTTCCAGCGGTGGTCCTCCGAACGGACTTCGGCCCGGATGAAGGGTTCCGCCTCGCTTACGTAGGGTTCGAAATAATCCGAAACCGCTTCCAGGGACTCGACCCCGCCGCCCCAGAACACGTCGGCCCGCGGGGTCCCGCCCTCCTTAAGCCGCACGATCAGTTCCCCGGTGCCCTCCTGGACCAGCAGGACGGGAATGCCGGTTTTTTGCCGGAATTCCCGGGTGATGGTCCGGGCGATTTCGGCGGGATGGGGGGAGTAGACGACGAGGGCGTCCAGGGAGGACGCGCCAGCCGCGGCAGGGTCGTCCGGGGCGGCGGAATTTGCCCTCGTGAATCCCGTCCCCCGGGAGCCCGCGTCGGCGGGGTCAATCGGGGTTCCGGGCGGGCTCATGCCGCTTCGGGCGAGGAAAACGACGGCCGCAGCGAGCAGGGCCGCGGTGCCAAACCCGGCCGCGAGGCGGGCGAGTCCCTTCGGGCTCGCCGCCGGGCGGATTCGGCCTTTTCCGGGCTTGGCGGTTTTTTTCATGCGCCGGCTTTCCCGGCGACGGGTTCGAGCCAGGGGGCGAGGCTTTCTCGCAGGCCGGCGGCGTTCTCGTAACGGAATGAAAGGATTTCCAGTCCCGCGGCAGCGGCTACGTTCACGGGATTGTCGTCCACGAAGACCGCGTCGCCGGGCTTCGCCCCTTCCTTTTCGAGAATCTCGAGCCAAAACGCGGGGTCGGGCTTGATCAGGCCCATTCGGTGGGACGCGTACACCCGGTCGAAAGGCGCGTAATCCCCCTTCCGTTCGTGGGTCCTGTAATGGGCCTCGAGTGTGTTGGTCCCGCATACGACCCGGTAGCCGCCTGCCTTCAGAGCTTCGATGACTTTCAGCGTATCCGGGATGGGAACGGGCTCGAACGCGGTTTCCCAGGGGTCTTCCCGGGCCGTTACTTCGCGAATCCGTTCAGTCGCTGGGTGGCCATCCCCGAGCATGGCCGCCGCCCGCGCCCGGAATTTCGCCCAAAAGCTCCCGCCGTCGATCCTGCCCGCCTGAATGTCGGCGAGGATTCCGCGCTCGTAGCGAGTTTCCGGCGGCTCGTCCGGGGCGATGCCGCAAAAGGCGAGGAAATCGCCGCCGCTCAGGCCGAGCCGCTTTGCCATGGCGGGAATGGCCGCCACGTTGCCCGAGACGACCCCTCCCATATCGAATATGAAGAGCATGTTATTCCTTTCCCGCCGAGTACATGGCGGACCCGCCCACGAAGTATTTCGACAGGGTCAAGAATAAGGCAATCACCGGCAGGGACGCAATCACCGCCACCGCCATCATGGCCCCCTCGTCGGCGTATTTTTCCGCGGCGAATTTCACGATGTACGCCGGGATGGTTTTCATTTCCTCGCGCTGGGTAATGAGCAGGGGCCAAAGGAGGTTGTCCCATTGCTGGCGAAAGGTGAGGACCGCCACCGTGGCGATTACCGGGCCGGAGTTCGGCAGGATTATCCGGCGGAAGATGCCGGGCTCGCTCGTGCCGTCGATCCGGGCGGCGTCCAGGATTTCGTCCGGGAAGGTTTGGAGGTACTGCCGCATCTGGAATACCGCGAAGGCGTTCAGCATGAAGGGAACGATGAGCCCTCCGTAGGAATCCTGCAGGCCGAGGCCGAGGGTCACGAGGTAGACCGGGATCATGATCGTCTCGAAGGGGATCATCATGGTGGCCATGATGGCGAGGAAGGCGACGTTCCTTCCCCTGAAGCGGAACTTTGCCAGTCCGTATCCCACCGAGGCGGAAAGGAAGACCGTGGTGAGGGTGATCGACCCGGAAACGATGACGCTGTTCAGGATGTTCCGGGGGAAGATAAAGCTGCCGTCGTTCCCCGCGATGGCTCGGGCGAAATTGGCCCATTTGACCTTCGAGGGAATCCAGCGGTAGGGCATCGTCATTATCTCGATGGAATCCATTAGGCTCGCCCCTAGCATGAAAAGAAGGGGGGCGACGACCACGGCGGCGAAGGCCGCGAGGAGGGCCCAGATCAGGGCGTTGCCCGCCTTTTCGGGCAATCCGGAGGGGGTGCCTCGCGGCATTCGGGGTATCGAAGTCGGGCGGTTCATTTGGGGCCTCCGTTCAGTAGGTCACGTCGTCGCTCTTGCTGGTCTTGAGCTGGACGAGGGTAAGGACGAGCATGAGCAGGAACAGGAGAACGCTCATGACGCTCGCCCGGCTCAGGTTGTTGTCGCGCATCGCCGTGTTGTAGATATTCAGGGTGATTACGTTGATCGGGCCCTGGGGCGCGCCGCGCTGGGTGAAAAGGTATTGGGTGCTGAAGGTTTTCAGGCACTGGATCATCGCCATGATCGAGACCATCACCGTGGTGGGCTTCAGGAGCGGCAGGGTGATGAGGCGGAACCTCGCCCATCCCCCCGCTCCGTCGATGGTGGCGGCCTCGCGGATCGAGGCGGGTATCTTTCCGAGCCCGGTTATGTAGAGGATCGTGAAGTACCCGATGTATTTCCAGAAATAGACGAGAACCGTCGACGCGCGGACCATCGCCGAGTCGGCCAGCCACTTTCGGTCGATCCCGGGCGTGCCGAGAAGCGCGTTGAGCCCCTGGTTCATGAGGCCCCGGGGGTCGAGCATGAGGAGCCATATCAGCGCTGCCACCGCCGAGGACAGCACGGCGGGGGAGTAGTAGACGAGCTGAAGGGCGCGGTTATGCCGTCGACGGGAGTGGATCGCCATGCCGAGGGCCAGCCCGACAACTACGATCGGGAGGAAGCAGCCGACGGTGAAGATCGCCGTGGCGCTCACGGAATTCCAGAAGTCCAGGCTTCCGAGGATTTTCGCGTAATTCGCGAGGCCCACGAAATCGGGCTTTTTCAGCGATACGAGCTTCTTGTTAAGGAGGCTCGTCCAGAAGGCGTTCAGTATGGGAAAGAACGAGAATATCGAAAAAAACGCGAGCCCCGGGGCGGTAAATATCCAACCCCAGCGGGCTTTTTTCTGTTCGTAGGAAAAGTTTTTCGGCGCGGCCATGGTTTCTCCGGTAGCGTTGTCGCGAATGAAAGGGAGTGGCCGGCGGCGCGCGCCGGGGTCGGCCTTTCGGGAACCCCGCGCCCGCCGTCGGTCCGGGGCAGTCGCGCGCGACCGCCCCGGCTCGGGCTTATTGGTCGTCCAGGGCTTCCTGCACCTTGGTCCGCAGGGTCGCGAGGGCCTTCTCTGGCGCCACCTTCTGGAGCATCACCGACTCGACCGCTTCCTTGACCAGGTTGTTGATCAGGAGGGAATTCGCCCCGTAGTACACGATATGTGCCTTCTCGAGGTCGGCCTTGAACACCGACGAGTAGGGCATGTTCTTGAAGGTCGCGGAATCGAAGAGGGCCTTCGTCGGCTGTACCAGGGCTACCTTGGTCAGGTATTCCTCGCCGTGGGAGAGCATGAAGGAGATCAGCTTCCAGGACGCGGCCTGGCGGGCCTCGGAGGTCTGGCTGTTCACCATATAGTAGTGCCCGTAATAGGTGTTCGGTATCTGTTTGCCGCCCTTCCAGACCGGGTAGGGGATTACCGTCCAGTCGTCGCTGTTGAAGAAGGCCTCGTTGGCCGCCTTCATCCGCTGTTCCTGGTAGAGCCCGGAGATGTGCATGGCGATCTCGTTCTTGTCGTTGTCGAACACCTTGCGGGCGGCGGTGTAGGTCGGGGAGCCGAGGTTCTTGCCGTTCGGGCCGAATTCGGCCATGTAGGACAGGGCCTTTATCCAGGCCTGGTCGTTGACGATGGCGGTCTTGCCGTCGTCGGAGACGAGCTTGCCGCCCAGCTGCTCAACCATGGGGAGCCAGCCGATGAGGTAATCGCCGTAGCGGAAGTCGAAGCCGCGCCGGGTGATGATCTCGCCGTCGCGCTTGACGAGCTTTTCAGAAACCGCCATCACGTCTTCCCAGGTCTTGGGCGCGTCCTTAACGGGATCGAGCCCGGCGTCGCGGAAGATTTTCTTGTTGAGATAGACGCACCAGTTGGTCAGTTCCAGGGGGAGGCCGTAGACCTTGCCGTCGACGGTCACCGGCGAAAGCATGCCGGCCATGTATTTGCCCGCGATCTCGCCGTAGGACTTGTAGCCCGCCGCGGCGAGATTGACCGGGGCGACGAAGCCCTCGGCCAGGAAGGGATAGGCTTTCTGGATTTCCATGTTGAAGATGTCCGGGCCGTTTTTGGCGGCGAAGCCCGCCTGCACCACGTCCTGGATCTTGTCCGAGGGATAGGTGACGTATTTGACCGTGACGTTGGGGTTCGCGGCCATGAACTCCGCGATGTAGCCTTCCTCGATGGCCTTTCGGTTCACGTCCTCGTGGGTCCAGACGGTGATTTCCACCGGGCCGGTATCGGCGGCGGCCTTGTCCTTCGCGCCCCCGGACCAGGCGGGAGCGAGAAGCGAGAGCGCGGCGAGCGCGGCGATTGCGATGCGTTTCATGCGTATTCCTCCTCGTTGAAACGTTTTTTACATCATTGGCCCGAATCGGGAGGGTCGCAACGGGACGATACTGCCAAAAGGTGGAGGATTCTGATATAATGACCGCCGAAAAAGAATTCGGAGGGGGTAGCATGCTGAAGGGACGGCATTTGATCGAACCGGGAGACCTGTCGATCGGCGAATTGGACGATATCATGAATTTGGCCGCTCGGATGATCGGCGAGCCGGAACGTTACCTGGAAGTGTGTCGGGGGAAAATCCTTGCCACACTTTTTTTTGAGCCAAGCACCAGGACCCGACTCTCCTTCGAGGCCGCCATGCTGCGCCTCGGCGGCCAAACCCTCGGTTTCGCGGAGCCGAACGCGAGTTCCGCCTCCAAGGGCGAGAGCCTCGCCGACACGATCAGGACCGTGTCCTCCTACGCCGACGTCATCGCCATGCGCAACCCGAAGGAAGGGGCCGCGCTCCTCGCCTCGCAGCATTCGGACGTGCCGATCATCAACGCCGGGGACGGCGGGCACCACCATCCCACCCAGACCCTCACCGACCTCCTGACGATCCGCGAGATAAAGGGAAAGGTCGGGGGCCTGACCATCGGCCTCTGCGGCGACCTCAAGTTCGGCCGCACCGTGCATTCCCTCGCGAAGGCCATGTCCCGCTACCCGGGAAACCGATTCGTGCTAATCAGCCCGCCGGAACTCGAGATTCCCGACTACATCCTCAGCCGGGTCTTCAAGCCCGCGGGGGTCCGCTTCTCCCAGGTCCGGCGCCTCGAGGAGGCGATCGGCGACCTCGACATCCTCTACATGACCCGGGTGCAGAAAGAGCGCTTCTTCAACGAGCAGGACTACGTGCGGCTCAAGGACAGCTATATCCTCGACTCGAAGAAGATGGAACTCGCCCCGGAAGACCTCTGCGTGCTCCACCCCCTTCCCAGGGTGAACGAGATAGCGACCGAGGTGGACTCGGACCCCAGGGCCGCCTATTTCCGGCAGGTGAAGTACGGCATGTACGCGAGAATGGCCCTTATCGCGCGGCTTACCGGCTACGCCGGCGAAATGGCCGCCCCCGACCTGAAGTCCGGTTCCGGCGAGGTGCCCGCCGGCGCCCCGGTGTCCCTGAGGCGGAAAGGAAAGAAGAAATGAACGTACAGAAGATAAAGAACGGCCTCGTCATAGACCATATCCGCGCCGGGATCGGCCCCAGGATTTTCAGCTGGCTCAAGCTCGACCGGGCGCCCTTCTCGGTGGCCCTCATCATGAACGTGGTCTCGAACCACATGGGCAAGAAGGACATCATCAAGATCGACAACGTGATCGACATCGACTACTCGGTGCTCGGGTTCATCGACCCGAACATCACGGTCAACGTGGTGGAGGACGAGCACGTGACGCGGAAGATCACCCTTTCTCTCCCCGAGCGGGTGGAGAACGTGATCAAGTGCAAGAACCCCCGGTGCATCACGAGCTCCGAGGCGGGCATTCCCCACGAGTTCGTCCTCGTGGACCGCAAGCGCGCGGAATACGCCTGCAAGTACTGCGACGAGCTGTACCGCGCGGGCATAGGGGAGGTACTGTGAGCCCCCGCGCGGCGGCCCGCGGGCCCGACGGCGGCGCCCCGAGGCCCGGAAGCGGCGACGTGCTTATCGTGAACGCGCGGCTCGTGGACCGCGACCTGGACTCCCCCGGGGCCGTGCTGCTCCGGGGCGGGCTCATCGACCTCGTGTGGCTCGGGCTCAAGGGGATTCCCGCGGAGTTCGTTCCCCCGCGCGACGCCGCCGGGGCTTCTCCCGCGCCGGCCGGCGCCAAGGGCCCGCTCATCCTGGACGCCGAGGGCGCCGCGCTCATGCCCTCGTTCATCGACCTTCACGCCCACTTCCGCGATCCCGGCTATACCGCCAAGGAAGACCTCGAGTCGGCTTCCCGGGCGGCCTGCGCCGGGGGCTACGGTACCGTGGTGCTCATGGCCAACACGAACCCGCCCTGCTCGGATTCCGCCCAGGCCGCGCAGGTGCGGGAACGCGTCGCCGCGCTGGGCCTCATAGACGCCTTTCAGGCGACGAGCCTGACCCGGGGCTTCGACGGCACCGACACATCGGCCCTCGACTCCCTCGATCCCGCGGTGGTGCCCCTGGCGAGCGAGGACGGGAAGGAAGTCGCCTCCTCGGCGGTCATGCTCGAGGCGATGCGAAAGTGCGCCCTCCGGAACGTGATCGTCTCCTGCCACTGCGAGGACCCCGACCTCGCCGCCGCGGCCCGGCCCTTCCGCGCGAAGGCCCTGGAACAGGGCTCCGCCGCCGGCTTCGCGGACCGGGGGGCGGCGGGTTCCGTCGACTTCGTCGAGTCGGGTACCGCGGTGGGCGGCGGCGTCCGGGACAACCTGACTGCCGCGGAACGGCTCCTCCGCCTCGCCGAGGACACCCTGACGGTGAGGAATCTCGCCCTGGCCTCGGAAAGCGGCGCCCGGGTGCATATCGCCCACGTGAGCACCGCCGGTTCCCTGGACGCGGTGCGGGAAGCGAAACGCCGCCTCGGCAGCCGGGCCGACGGCCGGGTTACCTGCGAGGTAACCCCCCATCACCTGGCCCTCACCCTGGCGGTTCCCGGGATAGTGAACCCGCCCCTGCGGCCCGCCGCGGACCGGGAAGCCCTCATCGAGGGCATTCTCGACGGAACGGTCGACGCGATCGCCACGGACCACGCCCCCCATACCGCGGCGGACAAGGCCCTGGGCGCGCCGGGCTTCAGCGGGATACAGACCGCCTTCGCGGTGTGCAATACGGTCCTCGTGAAGACCGGGAGGATCAATCTTTCGCGGCTCTCCGCGCTCATGTCCGCCCGGCCCGCGGAAATCCTCGGCCTCTGCCGGGGCCTCATTCGCCCGGGCTACGCCGCGGACCTCGTGCTCGTGGACCCGGAGCGTGAATGGGTCGTGCGGCCCACCGCCGAGGGCGGCTGGTATTCGAAAAGCGTGAACACCCCCTTCGCGGGCTCGAAGCTCTCGGGCGTCGTGCTCTCGACGTTCAGGCAGGGAAGAAGGGTGTACCCGTTCAAATAACGTTACAATAAACGACTGTAGGGACGTGCCGAACGGCCGCCTTTTTTCGAGGGAAATGCGATGAATGTGAAAATGGTCAAGTCCTTAATCAGCGTGCTCGTTGGCCTGGCGGCTTCGGCCGGCTGCTTCGTACTTTGGATCGGCGCGTTTTTTTCCGGGGCCTTCGCTTTTTATACGGCGCTCATCGTCGTATCCTTCGTCGGGATCATCGGGGTCCTC